>USEF01000048.1 GCA_900553475.1 uncultured Collinsella sp.
GGCGTCACCCTTACACCAACATTTTCGACGCGATCCGCAAGCTCTTATTCAGCCGCCTCGCGCAGGGCCGACATCGTAGCCGCATATTGCTGCTGCAGTGCATGCATTCCCTCGCGTGCGCCGTCAACGGCATCGGCGCCGCGCAGCGCATCGGTCACCACAACCGCCGGCTCGTACAGATTATCGAATCCCAGGTTCTGGCTCACGCCCTTGAGCGTATGCACTGCCATAAACGCACCTTCGGCGTCTCCCGCCGCCATGGCAGCCTCCAGCTTGTCCATGCTCTCGTCATCCAAAAACTTGAGGGCAAAGCGGCTAAGCATTTCCTCGCCCATCAGCCGAGCGCACGCGTCATCATAATTTGCGCCGATCTTCTCATACGCCTCACGCATGGAAATCATGGATTAAAACTCCTTTGGTCAAACTAAATCGTGGGAAACGCAACGACGTCGGCGGGGCGTGCCAACGTCTCGGCAATACGGTCTTGCACCTCGAGCAGGCAGTCGAGCAACAGCGGGTTAAAGGTGCCGCACTTACCGTCCAGGATCATCTGGATCGCCTCCTTATGCGGGATGGCGTCCTTGTACACACGCACGCTCGTCAGCGCATCGTACACGTCGGCCACCGAAACCACCTGTGCGGCAATGGGAATTTCGTCGCCCTTAAGGCCATCGGGATAACCCTTGCCGTCCCAGCGCTCGTGATGCCAACGCGCAATCTGGTACGCATATTCCATAAGCGCATTGCCGACGTGATGGCGGCTCAACTCAAGCAACATATCGGCGCCGATCGTGGTATGCGTCTTCATAATCTCGAACTCCTCGGGCGTAAGGCGCCCGGGTTTGTTGAGAATCGCATCGTCAATCGACATCTTGCCGATATCGTGCAGCGCCGAGGCCAGGGCAATCGTAGAGCGTTCCTCATTGTCGAGGGAGATCGTGTCGCTACGCTGGACCAGACAGCCAAGCAGCAGCTCGGTCAGCTTCTCGATGTTCGTAACGTGCCTGCCGCTCTCGCCATTGCGAAGCTCCATGACGCCGGCCATGATGTCGATGAGCATGCGACTGTTCTTGACGCGCTCGTTGTACTGCTGGGACAGCAGGCTCGTCAGGCGGCGCTGCTTGGCGTATAGGCGGATGGTGTTGCTTACACGGCGGCGCACGACACGGGAGTCAAACGGGCGGTTGATATAGTCCGAAGCGCCCAGCTCGTACGCGCGCAGAACCATATCATCGGAATCTTCGCTCGAAATCATGATGAAAGGCAGATTGTCGATACCCGATCGGCGCGACAGATCGGCCAGCACCTCAAAGCCGCTTATGCCCGGCATGACAATATCCAGCAGCACGAGCGACAACTCATCGCCATAGCGGTCGACCATGTCGAGCGCCGTACGACCGTTGTCGGCCTCGAGGATGCAATACTCGTCCTTGAGCATCTCGTTGAGAATGGCTCGGTTCATCTCGGAGTCATCGACAATAAGCACCAAAGGCTTTTCGCTTTGGAAGGCTTCGATGGAATCGGCATCGGTCACGACCGTACCGGCTTTTGCCTTAGCGCGGCTCAATAACTGGACAGCGCGGCCAACGCCCTCATCGACCGTCTCGCCATGAATGCGAACGCCACCAACACATGCCGTCAAGCTCACGTACTCATGGCCCGGAACAATCGTGGCATGAACGGCATCGGACACCTGGTGCAGGCGACGGGTGAAGTCATCGGAGGGAATATTGGGCATGACGACCACAAACTTGTCGCAGCCATAGCGTACGAGCTCGTCAGTCGAACGAATTCCGCTGCGTATGGCTGTCGCCACAGCACCGAGCGCAAGGTCGCCGGCATGACGGCCACACGTATCGTTGAAGACCCTAAAATCATCAAGGTCGATCACCGCAACGCCGGCATTCATGCGGGCGCTACGGAGCTTTTCCTCGTAATATCGGCGATTGCGCACACCCGTCAGCACGTCGGTGTAGACGAGGTCCTCTTCTGCAGCCTCTTGCTCATCGATCGGACGCACCATCAGCAGGACGTGAGGCTCGCCCTCGACCTTCAGAGGGCGCAGGCGAGCGCGGTACTCGGTACCATCATTGAGCAGCTGCTCCGATACATCATCGGAACCTGTCAAGGCCTCAAGACTCGACTGACGCAGACAAGGGCAGCGATCGCCGGCGAGCAAGCAGTTAGGCTCGCTCTTAATCTGATCGGCCGACAGCAAACGCACCACGGGGTAGGTCTTCGCGACGCGGGCGACCTCGGCGGCAGCCTCCTCGTCGGTTAGATTGACCTCGTGATTATTGAGCATATGGGGCCCTTTCTATCGTTACACACGGCAACGGTGCATATCAATTGGTACAAGGGTAACATCTAACAGCTGAAGGCAAACGCGCGATTATCGTTGCATTTTTATGACCTGGCAAACGGCGGTAATGGAGCCGCAGGCGCGCGGTTATGGGCGCATTCGTTAACAATGACGAAACGCTAACAGCCCTTCTCCCCGCAGGTCATCGAGCGTGCTAACGCTCCAAGACATCGCGAACGGCGTTTGCCGCCGTAACGGGGCGATCGCGCAAACCGTTATGCGCGCCCGGGATCGTCACAAGGGGGCAATCGAGATATTCGGCAGCCGCTCGCGTACCAGCCTCGCGGGGCGTATCGACCGAAAGCTCGCCCAAAAACACGGCCGACACCGCCTTTGACGCGCGGGCGCGCTCCCAGTCGGGAGCATATGTCATATTTGTTCCATATTCGTTCGCCATAAAGCAACGACCATTGCGCAGGGCATGTTTGACTTCCGCTTCGGTCGTCCCAGGAGCCTCGGGGTCCAAGTCGCCGAGGGCTCCCAAGAAAAGCCGGAGCGCCCTTGAAACCTTTCCAGCCGCAATCATATCGAGCAAAACCGGAGCTGCGCCCATACCGACGCCTTCGGCCGACACAGCCGGCTCATGCAGAATCGCACGGGCGACGAGATGGGGTTCGGTGCGAAGAAGCTCCAGCGCCACCAACGTACCGGCGCTATGCGCAAGCACATTTGCCGGAGCGCCAACGTGTTCGATCACGGCTTGCAGATCGGCGGCCTGAGCGGCAAGATCATAGCTGCCGTCTGCCGCATCGCTGCTGCCACCGCAGCCGCGGCGGTCGTAGGCAATCACGCGGTAGTTGCGGCTGAGCTCACAAGCGATACCGTCGAAAAATGTGCCGTCGACACAAGCGCCGTGCACGCACACCAAGGCAGGAGCATCAGGCGACACATCTGGGCCGGCATATTCGCGACAGGCAATCGTGGTGCCCGCATTCTCGACCGTAAAATTCATGTTGTGCCCCCATCATCAATGCTCATCCAGTTGCACGTCAGCGCGGTTGGATGGACCCACATTGCCTTACACCTTGTTAACAGATTAACTTTACCCGACCCGAGGCTTTTCATGGCGCGGCATAATGGGCGACGTGAAAAAACGAAACTTGTAAAGCAAGAGCCCGCACCTTGCTTTGGAGCCGATGCTATGCTTAGGCACAATTGTCTTGAGGAGCATATGCCTATGTCTACGTTTTTGAATGCCAGCCCCATCTTTGGGCCCGTTCGCAGCCGTCGCCTTGGTCTCTCGCTCGGCGTCAACATGATGCCGGCCAGCGGCAAAATCTGCACGTTCGACTGCATTTACTGCGAAAACGGCCTCAACGCCGAGCGCCCCTGCCATGAGCCGCACAACACAGCTGCCGTGGTACTCGACGCGCTCGAGGCAAAGCTGCGCGAGATGGCAGCCGAGGGCGAGCTCCCCGATGTGATCACCTTCGCAGGCAACGGCGAGCCCACCGTCGCACCGGAGTTTCCTCAGGCCATCGCCGGCGCCGTCGCGCTGCGCGACGAGCTTGCCCCAAACTCCAAGATCGCCGTGCTCTCCAACGGTACGCGCGCCGAGCGCCCCGAGGTGCACAACGCGCTCATGATGGTCGACGACAACATTCTTAAGCTCGATACCGCCGACTCGGCGTTTATCCAGCTGCTCGACCAGCCCGTTGGCCCCTACGACGTCGAGCACCAGATTGAGACGTTCGCAAGCTTTGACGGTCACGTTATTATCCAGACGATCTTTTTGACCGGTGAGTATCTGGGCAAGCCCATCGACAACACCGGCGAGGAGTACGTTGCCCCCTGGCTCGCGGCGCTTGAGCGCATTCGCCCACAAGAAGCGACCATCTACACGGTGGCGCGCGAGACACCGGTCGCCGGCCTTGCCAAGGCAGCACCCGAGGTGCTCGACACGATCGCTGCACGCGTGCGCGCCCTCGGCATCCCCTGCCAGGTGAGCTACTAGCGCGCAGCTGCCCTGTGAGTGGGCTATACTAGCTGCGGATGAAAGGAAGTTAGCCATGTTTGACAACGGACCCGTGCCTGGCCGCAACGACGCTTGCTGGTGCGGCAGCGGCAAAAAATATAAGAAATGTCACAGCGCCTTCGACGAGCGCCTCGAGCGCTTGTGGGAAGAGGGCTGGGAGGTCCTGCCCCGCACGCTCTACAAGACGCCCGCCGACATCGAGGGCATCAAGCGCTCCGCCGCCATCAACGTGGGCGTGCTCGACTACGTAGGCGAGCACATCGCCGCGGGCATGACCACCAACCAGATCGACCAGATGATCTACAACTACACCGTCGAGCACGGCGGCACGCCGGCCGACCTCAACTACGAGGGCTACCCCAAAAGCGTGTGCACCTCGATCAACGACGTCGTCTGCCACGGCATCCCCTGCGATACGGACGTGCTGCACGAAGGTGACATCATCAATGTGGACTGCTCTACGATCTTGGACGGCTACTTTAGCGACTCGAGCCGCATGTTCTGCATCGGCGAGGTCTCGGCCGAGCGCCAGCGTCTTGTCGACGTCACCCGCGCCAGCGTGGAGGCGGGCCTGGCGGCCGTCAAGCCATGGCTACCGCTGTCCGTTATGGCCGAGGCCGTGCAAAAGACGGTCGAGGACGCCGGTTTTAGCGTGGTGCGCGAGTACGGCGGACACGGCATCGGTAAGGAGTTCCACGAGGACCCGTTTGTGGGCTTTACCACCGAGGCGCCCGATGTGGACACCATCATGGCCCCGGGCATGGTCTTTACCATCGAGCCCATGGTCAATGCCGGAGCTCCCGACATTAAAATCAGCAAGGGCGACGGCTGGTGTGTGCGCACCAAGGACGGTAGCGACTCCGCCCAGTGCGAGGTGCAGCTGGTCGTGACCGAGGACGGCTACGAGCTGCTGAGCTGGTAGCCGTGGATGCGCCGGATGCTGACGGGCACGCTCGTCTTGCATCCGGCGTTTTTATTTGAACGTTTTGCCTGATACAACCTGCCAAAATAAACCTGTCCCTTTTTGGCAGGTCGAGCGGAGAGGACTGCTTGTGAACATCCTGGTTTTGTTGCCCGTCAACGACCGCCATCGCGCGATCCTCGAGTCGAGCGCTCCGGGCGAGGACTTTATCTACACGAGTGCCGACGCCATCACGCGCGAGCAGGTCGCCGATGCCGACGTGATCTTGGGCAACATCGACCCTGACATGCTTACCGCGTGCGAGCACCTCCAGCTGCTGCAACTGCAGACCGCGGGCTATGATGATTACTTGGCCGCCGGCACCGTGCCAGCCGACGCCAAGCTTTCCTGCTCGGTGGGCGCCTACGGCCAGGCCGTAAGCGAGCACATGTTTGCCATGGTCCTTTCCATGATGAAGCGCTTGCCCGGCTATCACGACTTGCAGCGCGAGCATCGCTGGGAGGATTTAGGGCCGGTCACCTCGCTCAAAAACGCCAACGTGCTGGTGCTGGGCGCGGGCGATATCGGCGGCCACTTCGCCACGCTCTGCCGCAGTATGGGTGCACACGTCCGCGGCATCAAGCGCCATCCGCTCGTCTACCCCATTGTATTTGAGGACATGGACGGCATGGACGCCCTGTCCGAGCGCCTGGCCGAGGCTGACATCGTCGCATCCTTTATGCCCAGCACACCCGAGACCCGCGGCCTGGCGAACGCCGAGTTCTTCGCCGCGATGAAACCGGGCGCCTTCTTTGCCAACGGCGGCCGCGGCGATCTTGTGGTTGCCGACGATTTGGTTGCCGCTCTGGAGTCGGGACATCTCGCCGGCGCCGCGGTCGACGTCACCGGCCCCGAGCCGCTGCCCGCCACAAGCCCGTTGTGGGATGCGCCCAACATGCTCATCACACCGCACGTCTCCGGCTGGTTCCACCTGGCAGCCACGCTCAACAATGTGGTCGACATCGCCGCGGAGAACCTGCGTCACCTGCAAGCCGGCGAAACTTTACGTTGTTGGATCGAGCACTAATCTTGTTCCGCCGTTCTAACGAACGGCGGACCGGTCGACGCTGCGCGCCGCCCAGAGCGACAATTTGCCATTCAAAAGGCAAGGCATGACCAGAAGGTCTATGCCTTGCCTTTTTCATGCCAACTTGTTCGCCCTGGACGTCGCTCGCTGTCCGTCCTCTATCTGCGGTGTTGCCCTGGTTGGCACTTAGAACATCGATGTAGTCATTGGGGACGTTATTAAACGACTACCCACGGCTATTGCGCACATGGCTCGCATGACAGCCGTCTCTTTTATGTTTCCTTTAGCCGTTGCTGCCTAGGATGGGGGTTAGTCGGTAGGAAGGGAGCGTCTATATGGACGACGCGAGCGAGCGTTCAATCGAAGAGGACATGCTCGATCAGTTCAATTACTTTGATGATGAGGACGAGGAGCTGATCGACCGTCGCGAGCCAGCGCCGCTTGATTCCTTTGATCTGGTCGATGAAGAGACTGATGAGGTTGAGGACGAATCAACGGAGCCCCCACAGCCTTCGCGCCTTGACTCGCTGCTTTCGAGAGCCCCCATGCACCACGGCGTTCGTGCCGGCGCGCTCCATATGAAAACTGACTGGCACCAGATCGTGACGGCAGGCGATGAGCTTGCCGTCGATGCGCCGCTCACCGATAAATCATCCATCATCTGCCGCACCGGCATGCTTATGCTGGCAAGCGGAACGGGTGCCTGGCGCGTGCGCGATACCATGAATCGTGTTGCCGCCGTACTCGGTGTCACCATCCACGTTGACTTAAGTCTTCTGTCGTTTGAGTGCACCTGCATCGAAGATGGTCACTGCTTTAATGAGGTCGTCAGCTTGCCCACAACGGGCGTCAATACTCATCGCATTTGGATGATGGAGAGCTTCTTAAAGGAAATCGAGACGTATGGGCGCCGGTTTACCGTGCACGAATACCACGAGATGCTCAAGACCGTTGAGAGTTCAAAACCCGATTACTCTCCCTGGCAACAGGGCCTTGCGGCAGCTTGTGCTTGCGGCGCCTTCGTCTTTTTGCTCGGCGGCGGCCCTATCGAGATGGCCTGCGCGTTTGTGGGCGCGGGTGTCGGCAACTTTGCCCGCTCCCATATTCTCAAGCAAGGCCTTGGTCAGTTCAGCGCGCTGACGACCGGCGTTGCGCTCGCTTGCGTTTCGTATCTGCTGGCATTGCTCGGCCTTGGCCAGGTCATACCGGGGGCAATGTCGCACCAAGAAGGCTATATCGGCGCCATGCTCTTTGTGATTCCCGGCTTTCCACTCATTACGGCAGGCCTCGACATCGCTAAGCTCGACATGCGAAGCGGTATCGAGCGCCTTTCATATGCCGTATCGATTATTGTGATGGCGACCCTCGTAGGTTGGATGGTTGCCGAGTGTGTTGGCCTGGCGCCGGACGACTTTGCCCCACTGGGCCTTTCGCCGCTTGCCCTTACGCTCCTGCGCGTGGTGATGAGCTTCGTTGGCGTATTCGGCTTCTCGGTGATGTTCAACAGCCCGGTAAAGATGGCCGCGGCAGCTGGGTTGATCGGCGCCGTGTCCAATACCCTGCGTCTGACCCTTGTCGATGCGCCGACGATGATTCCCTTCCTGGGCCTCAGCACGGGAATGCCTCCCGAGGCAGCAGCGTTTATCGGCGCGCTGGTATCGGGGCTGCTCGCAAGCTTGGCTGAAGTCAAGCTCACCTACCCGCGCATCGCCCTCACGGTGCCTTCGATTGTCATTATGGTGCCGGGCTTGTATCTGTATCGCTCGATGTATTACATGTGCACCTTCGACACGGTCAATATGCTCGGCTGGTTTGTGCGCGCAGTGCTCATCGTAGCGTTTCTGCCCGTTGGACTGGGTGTGGCGCGTACGCTCACCGACCCTCGCTGGCGCCACACCAGCTAATTGGTACAAGGGGGACAGGTTACTTTGCACCAAATGAGTTGCGGTGAAATAGGGACTGAATTGCTGCTTAAAGGGTCAAAACAGTCCGTATTCCACCGCAACTTATGGGGTCGGGGGATTATCGGTGCCCTGCATCTTCATAAACTCAACGCTTACGAAGCGCATGCGTTTCGTGCTAGGCTGGTTCCACCACATAAGTAGTCGCAGACGCGCGTACCACGGGCGGGCGAGATGAAGTTCCAACAGCTCCATCTTGCCCGCCCGTTTTTGTTGCGTGGCGCCGCGGTACAACACAGAGAGGAATCTGCCCTTTATGCCTATCAACAAACGAGAGAGCCTGCTGTTCACCTTTATCATGTGCTTTTGCATGGTGCTCTGGATGAGCATCTACAACGTTGCCCTGCAGCACGGGGCCATCAACGGCGAGGTCGTTGCCACTGCGTGGCTCGGCTTCCCCGTTGCCTACATTTTTGCCATGTGCTGCGACTGGTTCGTCGCCAGCCCGCTCGCCAAGGGTTTCGCCTTTAAGTACTTGGTCACGCCGGGCAAGAGCTCGCCACTTGCCATGACGCTCGCCGTCAGCTCCTGCATGGTCGTTCCCATGGTCATCATCATGTCGCTGTACGGTGCCTGTGAGGGTCTGACGCACATGCCCGGCGGCATCCTTGCGAACCTGTATTCCGTGCCCGCGATCTGGATGATCAACATCCCGCATAATTTTGTGATGGCGCTGCCGTGGAACCTTTTGGTAGCCGGTCCGATTTCCCGCTTCGTCTTCCGTCGCGCCTTCCCTGTGGGGACGGTTTTCGAGGAGGAGCATGCCGAGCTCTTGGAGCAGGCTATGGCTCCTGAGTGCGAGTAGCTCGCTTAGGGATCTGCTGAGCGCGGGCGACTTGCTTGGTTGGAGCCCTAAGCGTGGATAGCTCTCTCGGCGACATCGCGGGCGTGAGCGGTGCACATGACCGGAGGGCCCGTGCTGCTCCGTTGCCCGACGTGCTAGCGCGCAGAACAATCTGTTGGTGCATTCGGCGGCTGCTGAAGCGTTTCGGCAGCCGCTTTTTATACGGAGTTTAAATACAACAGTCTGTTGTATTACGTAGAGTGGTATATCTCTAGCGGGAAAAATGCGAGAGACGGAGCATTATGGCGTTGCTAGTAGGACTGGACGTAGGGTCGACGACGACCAAAGTTTACGCGATGCACGAGGATATGACCGAGGCGTGGTGGGGATATCGCCGCCACGGGGCGTGTCAGACAGCGAGCGTGCGCGCCATGCTCGGCGAGCTCGCCGAGCGCTTTCCCCATGAGTCACTGCGCGTTGCGGTGACCGGCTCGGGTGCGCGCGATATCGCGACCGCGCTGGGCGCCTCGTACGTTCAGGAGGTGGTCGCCAACGCGCTCGCGATCAGCAGGTTCTATCCGCAGACGCGCTGCGCCATCGAGCTGGGCGGCCAAGACGCCAAGATGATCTTCTTCCGCACCAACGATAAGGGAGACATCGAGGTTGCCGACATGCGCATGAACGGCTCGTGCGCAGGCGGTACCGGTGCATTTATCGACGAGATGGCAAAGCTCATGGGGGTCGGCACCGAATCGGGCGAGTTCGAGCAGCTCGCAAGCCGGGGAACGACCGTCCACGAGGTCTCGGGCCGCTGCGGCGTGTACGCAAAGACCGATATCCAGCCGCTGCTCAACGAGGGCGCACGCAAGGAGGATGTCGCAGCCTCGATTTTTCAGGCGGTCGTCAACCAGACCATTTCGGGCCTTGCCTGCGGCAAGCCCATCCGCGGCCATGTCGCGTT
>USEF01000049.1 GCA_900553475.1 uncultured Collinsella sp.
CCGCCTCGTGGCAGGCGACGTGGCCAGTCTCGGCAGCAACGACGCCCTCGTAGGGCGCAAGCAGCATATCAATCACTGTCGCGTTGGCCTGCGTGCCGCCCACCAGGAAAAACACGTCGGCGTCAGGCGCCTGGCAGGCCTCGCGAATAAGTTGCTTGGCACGCTCGGTATGTGCATCGGTACCGTAGCCGGGCTGCGGCTCCATATTGGTGTCGACGAGCGCCTGCAGCACCGCTGGGTGTGCGCCGTGGGAATAGTCGTTGTTGAACGCGAGCATGGCAATCCTCTCTTACCGGGTATCGGCCAGATGATTCAAACGGAGCTATTGTACGCCGCTGGGATAGGCAATGCGCGCGGCAAGGCACTCAAGTGCCAGTACCAGGGCAAAGCCGCAGCTCACGTCGCTCAAAAAGTGTGCGCCGATCACGATGCGGCCAAACGCGACGAGCGCCGCGACCACAGCTGCCGCCCAAAAGATCACGCGGCGACGCGAAGGTTTTTCCTTAAAAGCCGCCGCGGGAAGCCCGGCGAGCATAAGGCCGATCGCCGCATGCGCCGTGTGTCCGCTCGCAAACGACTTGAACCCGTCCTTGATCACGCCGGCGGCGATATAGGTCCACTTGTCGGGATTGCCGATCACCCACCACGGCTGAAACTCGAGCCCCTGCGTCACCTCGATCACGCGCATGCGCGGGCGCGACCACAGCGGCTTGACGATCACGTTGAGGATAATGGCCTGAGCGACCCACACGGCAAGCACCATCAACGCCCAGCGCGTGAGCTCATCGGGCTCGGTCGTGCGCGTGAGGCGATAGATGATAAGGTTGGCAGCGATGACCAGCACAAACGTCAGCACCAGCTGAACCGCGATGAGTTTGCCGCCAACCCGCAGGGACGAAACGATCTCGTAGCCGGCCAGGCCAACGTTGACGAGGATGCCGAGCACGGCGAGCCACTTGCTCGTCTTGGAATCGGGGCGTGCCGAGCGTACGAGCATAACGCCCGCGACGCTCGCCGTCAGCTCGAACGGCAGCTCGCCGGCGGCCTCGATAAAGCGGCCGTACATGCTGCCGACGTTGAACAGCGCGCTCGAGATCTGATAATCGAAGAAACTGCCCACGCCCAGACAAAGGCACAGGACAACCGCGATAATGGCGACATCTTTCTTATAGATGTATCCGAACATGCTTTCCTTTCGATGGGGCTGGAATCAACCTGCGAGGTGGCGGGGCAAAGAACAACTGGTAGCTCTGCCCCGCCACGCCCCCTACTTGTTAGTCGTCGTCGCTAGCACCCAACTGCTGCAGCAGCATGAGTGCCGCGGCCACGGGGCCGGTGCCGTCGTTGGCGTCGAGACCGCGACCCAGGCCGCTGCCCGCGCCGGCGCCCGCCTTGTAGGGCACCGACAGCTTGCGGCTCTTGGGGAAGTTCACCGCGCCATAGCGGGTCTTTAGTTCAAAGGCCACCTTCTTGGGCACGTCGACGCCCAAAAACGTGATGCGGCCGCCACTGAGCGTGACGCTCTCGAGCCCCAGGCGCTCGCCGCGAATGCGGATGCGCGCGCGATTGAACAGGTTGAGTCCCGCCAACGGCAGCTCGCCATGCGCGGCCTCGGTCTCCTCCTGCACCTCGTCGATGCTCTCCAGGTCCTCAGCCGCAGCGAGCTTGCGGTACACGAGCACGCGCTGGTCCACCGCCGGCAGGTACTCCTCGGACAAGAAGTAGTCGGCCGGCAGGTTGATGCCCACGCTCGCCGCCTCCACGCCGGCATCGTCGTCGCCGCGCGCCTCGGCCACGGCCTGTCCCAGCATCTGCGTAAACAGGTCAAAGCCCACACTCGACAGGTTGCCGTGCTGCTCGGCGCCCATAAGCGAGCCGGCGCCGCGGATCTCCAGGTCGCGCATGGCGATGCGCATGCCGCTGCCCAGGTCCTGGAATTCGGAAAGCGCGGTCAGGCGCGCCGTTGCCTCCTCGGTGAGCGGCAGCTCACCCGGGAACATAAAGTACGCGTAGGCCTGCGTGGCAGAGCGGCCCACACGGCCCTTGAGCTGGTAGAGCTGCGCCAGGCCCAGGCGCTGCGAGTCCTCGATGATGAGCGTGTTGGCGGTCGCGTTGTCGATGCCGCTTTCCACGATGGTCGTGGCAATAAGCACGTCAATCTTCTTGGTCGCGAACTCGATCATCACGTCCTCGACCTCGCGCGGGCTCATCTTGCCGTGCGCCACGCCCACGCGCGCCTCGGGCGCGGCCTCGTGCACGCGCGCCACGGCATCGTCGATGGTCTTGACGCGGTTGGACACGTAGTAAACCTGACCGCCGCGGCCCACCTCCAGGCGAATCGCTGCGCTCACCACATCGGGGTCGTACTCCCCCACGTGCACGATCACGGGACGACGCCCGGTCGGCGGCGTGGTGATTAGGCTCATGTCGCGCACGCCGCTCGTGGCCATCTGCATGGTTCGCGGAATAGGCGTTGCCGAAAGCGTGAGCACGTCAATCTGCTCGCGCAGGTTCTTGAGCTGCTCCTTGTGCTGCACGCCAAAGCGCTGCTCCTCGTCGATGATCACCATGCCCAGGTTCTTGGGGTTCACGTCGGCAGAAAGCAAGCGGTGCGTGCCGATGAGCACATCAATCGTGCCCTCGGCAAACGCCTTGAGCGCGCGCTTCTGCTGCGCCGGGGTGCGGAAGCGGCTGAGCACTTCGACCTCCAGGCCAAACGGAGCAAAGCGCTCAAAGAACGTCTCGTAGTGCTGCTGGGCCAGAATGGTCGTGGGGCAGAGCACCATGACTTGGCGGCCGGAGTCCACGCACTTAAACGCCGCGCGCAGGGCAACCTCGGTCTTGCCGAAACCCACGTCGCCGCACAGCAGGCGGTCCATGGGC
Organism: uncultured Collinsella sp.; assembly: GCA_900553475.1. Lineage (GTDB taxonomy): Bacteria > Actinomycetota > Coriobacteriia > Coriobacteriales > Coriobacteriaceae > Collinsella. The sequence continues at coordinate 2,884 of USEF01000049.1, forward strand.
TTGGGCGCCTCCATGTCGGCCTTGATGTCGGCGATAGCCTCCAGCTGGTCGCGCGTCTCGTCGTAGGGGAAGCTCTCCTCCATCTCGATCTGCTCGGGCGTATCGGGCGGACAGGCGATACCGGTAATCGACGAGCGGCGCGTATACAGGTCGACCAGGTCAAACGCCAGCTTTTTGGCGTTCTTGCGTGCCTTGTTGGTGGCACGCGTCCAGTCGGCGGTATTGAGCCTGGTCAGGCGCGGCTTGTCGCCGTCGGGGCCAACATAGCGTGTGATGCGGTCGACCTGCTCGAGCGGCACGTAGAGCTTGTCGCCGTCGGCATATTCCAGCAAAAAGTAGTCGCGCTCCTTGCCGCCCACTTCCTGGCGCGCGATCTCGCTAAAGAGCGCGATGCCGTGGGTAGCGTGCACCACGTAGTCGCCCGGCTTAAACGGGAAGGTGATCTGCGTGATGTCAACCTTGCGGCGGCTGCGCGCGCGGTTGGCATCCATGCGGGCGTTGAGGTCGGCGATCGAGAACACGGCCAGGTTGGCATCGGGCACCACCACGCCCTGCGGCAGAGCGGCATCGACAAAGGTCACGCGTCCGCGCGAGATGGTGGGCACGGCGGCGCCGGCGGCAGCCTGCGCGGCGCCCGTCTCGAGCGAGCGGGCGTTGAGCGCGTCGGCCTTACGCTCGCGAATGGAAGCATGGGCCTCCTGGCGTGCGGCACGGTCGGCGGAATCCGCCGCTGCCACGCGCACGCGGTCGCCGATAGCGCCGACATTTTCGGGCGCCGCGGTCAGCGATTCCTCAAAGGTTATGCCCTCGTCGCCAAAGGTGAGCTCCATCGACTCGCGCGCGCCGCGGTCGGGAATGGCAAACACGCAGGCATAGCGCTTGCCCACGACTTCCTGGATGCGCGTCATAAAACGGTTGTCCGAGCCTGCGATGGCCGGCTGCTCAATCTTGAGCTCGGCCGTCACCGCACCGCCGGCACGGATGAGGCTCACGTAGTTCAGGCGCTGCTGGGCACCAAAGTCGAGCTGCTGGGCGCGCACGTACAAGCCGTCCAGGCGATCGACCCCCGCCTCGCCGGCACGGGCCTCGATATCCTCGTAGGCGCGCAGGCAATCGTCGAACAGCGAGCGCGGCTCGGACAGCACCACGAGCGCCTTGCCGCTCACGTGCGACAGCGGGCTTACGGTCTGGCCGTACATCACCGGCAAAAAGCGATTGAGCTCGGGCGTGACGATGCGCGCATCCACCATCTCGAGCAATGCGGCCAGTTTGCTGTCGTCCTGGCTGGCACGATAGAGCGCCACATGCATGTTGTGGACGGCCTCGTCGGTAAGCGCCAGCTCACGGCAGGGGAAGATCTCGATGCTGTCTTCGTTGCCGATGGTCTGGCCCGTTGAGCTCACCATACGGCGGATGCGATCGATCTCGTCGCCGAAAAACTCAATGCGCACGGGCGCCTTTTCCTGCGCGGGGAACACCTCGACGGTGTCGCCGTGCACACGGAACAGGCCGGGCGCGTCGGCGGCACCGGCATTGGTGTAGCCCATGCCCACCAAGCGCTGTGGCACCTCGTCAAAAGGAATCTCCTCGCCCACCGCAAAAGTAGTGGACTCCCAATAGCGGCTCTCGACTGGCGGCACGCAACGCAGCAGCGCACGGGCCGAGGCGACCATGATGCAGTTGTCCCCGCGCACGATGCGCCCGAGCGCCTCGCAGCGCTGGGCAACCACGGCATCGTCAGGCGCCTGCTCGCGCCACGGATAGTCCTTGCGCTCGGGAAAACGGCACACGTGCGCCAGGCCCACATAAGCAGCAAGGCTGCGCGCGGCGCGATCGGCCGCGTCCTCGCCGCTCACAATGTAGACCGTGGGGCGCGGACGGCGCGCAAACTGGGCTGCCGTCATAAGCGTGCGACCCGATTGCGACACGGCCAGCGTCACGTCCTCGCCGGCATCGAGTCCGGCCTCGACAGTCTGCAGCGCCTCGGCAGTGTAGAGCTGCGCGGCTATACGGTGAATGAGCATGCTGTTCCTCCGGCATTGCAACGCCAAAAGCCCGCCGGGGCAAGCTCGGCGGGTCGTACGTCAAAAATCATTGCCTGTCATGGTAGCGCATGGAGAGGACTCCTGCTCAAGCGTACGCCCAGCCCCGCAACAAAAACGCCAGACGAAGATGCGTTCCGCCCTACCCCGCTACGCGCACGCTGGGGCACAAATCTGCCAGCGGACACTCGTCACACTTGGGTTTGCGGGCGTCGCAGATCTCGCGACCGAAGGTGATCCACTGATGGTTGACCGACTCCCAATACTCGTGCGGCAAGATCTTGAGCAGATCCTGCTCGGTCTTGAGCGGCTCCTTGGCATGTGTCTTGGGACTCAGCATCAGGCGGTGCGCAATGCGGTTGACGTGCGTGTCGACCGCGATGCCCTCGACAATGCCAAACCCCACGTTGAGCACGATGTTCGCCGTTTTGCGCCCCACACCCGGCAGCTTGACGAGCTCCTTCATGTCGGCCGGCACCTCGCCGCCGTAATCGGCAACGATCATCTGCGCGGCCTCCACGGCGTGCTTGGCCTTGCTCTTATAAAAGCCGAGCGACTTAATGGTATCGGCCACATCGGCCACGCTCGCCCCCGCCATGGCCTCGGGCGTGGGCCACTGGGCAAACAGCCGCGGCGTCACCTTGTTGACCTGTGCATCGGTCGTTTGCGCCGAGAGCAGCACCGCAATCAGCAGGCGGAAGGGATTCTCGTGGTCCAAAAAGCACTCGACCGGGCCATAGCGACGGTTGAGGCGCTCACACACCTCGATGGCGCGTTCGCGCTTGGCGGCATTGGTCTCGCGTGGCATAACGACTCCTCGGCTCAACGGCACAATAAACTTATGGGCACAATTGTCCCACGTCCGAGACGCTTACGCCTCCAAGAATGCGCCGGTCTGACGGCTCCACAGGCTCGCGTACTCGCCACCCGCCTCGACAAGCTGCGCATGCGTGCCGTCCTCGACAATCTCGCCATCGGCCAGCACCACAATGCGGTCGAGCGCCGCCACGGTGGACAGGCGATGTGCCACCACAATGGAGGTGCGGCCGCGCATCAGGTTCTCGAGCGCCTCCTGCACCAGCGCCTCGGACTCGCTGTCCAAGGCAGACGTCGCCTCGTCGAGCACTAGAATCGGCGCGTCGGTTAGGATGGCGCGGGCGATAGCCACGCGCTGACGCTGGCCGCCCGAGAGCTTGACGCCGCGCTCACCCACCATGGTGTCAAAGCCACGGGGCAAGCGGTCGATAAACTCGGTCGCATTAGCCAAGCGAGCCGCCTCGCGGATCTGCTCGTCGGTGGCGTCGGGGCGTCCGTAGGCGATATTCTCGCGAATGGAGCGATGGAACAGCAGCGCCTCCTGCGGCACGTAGGCAACCTGGCGGCGCAGGCTCTGCTGCGTGCAGCGCGAGACGTCCTGGCCGTCCACGAGCACGCGACCGCCCTGAACATCGTCTAGGCGCAGCAGCAATTTGGTGAGCGTCGTCTTACCCGAGCCCGATTTGCCCACCAGGCCCACGCGCTGGCCCGCCGCCACATGAAGCGTCAGGTCATCGAACACGGTCTCGCCCGCCGCAGCGTCACGGTACGCAAAGCTCAGGTGCTCAAAATCAATCGCGCCCTCGGTCACTTTGAGCTCAGGGGCGTCCGGGTCGTCTGCCACCAAACATGGCTCGTCCAGCACGCGCGTCATCTCGGCCGCATCGCCCAAAGCGCGGTTGATGCGCTGCATCATGGAACTCACGTAGTTCAGGCGCATGGTGAGGTTATAGGTATAGGTAAAGATCATGACGAGCGAGCCGGCCGAGATGCCAAACCACGCGTTGCCGCCCGCCACGAACACACTCACCACGGCCATGGTGATGACGATAAGACCCGAGGTCGTAAAGTTGCGCTGCATCATGGCGTGCATCGAGACCGTCTCGGCATCGCGCGCGGCACGATCGGCGGCGTCGAACAGATCGCGTTCAAAGTCCTCGCGCCCGCAGGTCTTGACGGCCAAGATGTTCGTGACCGCGTCGGAGAGCACGCCCGAGAGCTTGTTCTGCGCGGCGGACGTCGCGGCCGAAAGCGGCATGATGCGCTTGTACATAAGCCAGACAAACGCGATGTAGACGACCATGATGCACACCAGGATCACGGTAAACGTCGGCACCACCGGGGCGAGTGCGGCCACGGTGCAGATGACCGAGGTGATGGTGGGGACGAGCGAATACACCGTCACGTCGACCAGACCCGTGTAGCCGCTCATAAAACGACTCGTCTGGCTCACGAGCGATCCGCCAAAGCGGCTGGTATGGAATGTCATGGATTGGTTGGAGAGCGTGTCGAAGCATAGACGCGCCAGGTGATAGTTGCCTGCGATCTCGAGCTTGTAGACGGTGTAGTCCTGTAGCTTGGAGAGGATCTGACCCACCAGGTTAACGAGTACGAGCGCCAGGATATAGGGGCCGAAGACCTCAAACACCTGGTCACCCGCCACGGGACCGGCTTGAACGCGGTCGACAATGAGGGCCATCACATAGGTATTGGCAAACGTCAGCAAAAAGATGTAGCCCGCCGACGAGAACACCGAGAGAAAGACAATCAGCGGCTGCGTGCGCGTGACACCCCAAAACCGCTGCAGCGTGCGGCGAACGGTGGAGCGTTTCAGCGGACTGGTGTTTCTCTGAGACATGGGTTCCTTTCGCGTCTGATAGGGCGAAACGCCATTGTTGCACATTGGAGCACACTCCAGACAAGTGCGATACGAAAAGCGGTGGGGCGCCCGCGTTTGCGCCGGCGCCCCACCGTCTTGTTGCAATTAGCCTTCGTCTTCTTGGTCTGTGAGAAGGTCCGCGGACGTGAGTCCCAAGATCTCATCGGCTTGGTCGACGTCTTCCAGTGCGTCGATGTCCTTGAGCTTGCGCTCCATGACGTTGGTGCGCGTGGTGATGATGCCCTCGACCGTTTTGCCCGCGGTCTCGATCTGCTGCTGGGCGCGGCGCAGCGCCTTTTGATAGCGCGGCAGCTCGGCCTTGACGGCGGAGAGCACGCGCAGCACGTCGTCGGTACGTTTTTGCAACTTAAACGTCTGATAGCTCATCTGCAGACTGTTGAGGATGGCCGCCATGGTGCTGGGACCGGCAACGTTGACGTGATAGTCGCGGCCCAGGGTCTCGATAAGCCCGGGGCGGCTGACGACCTCGGCGTACAGTCCCTCAAACGGAACGAACATAATGCCAAAGTTGGTGGTCGCGGGCACGCTCAGGTACTTCTCGCAAATGTCCTTTGCCTCGCGCTTGACCATGGTGTCGAGCGTCTTGCGCGCAGCCGCCACGGCCTCCGCATCACCCGACTCCTGCGCGTCGAGCAAGTGCCCGTACGCGTCGCCCGGAAACTTGGAGTCAATCGGCAGCAGCACGGGGTCGCCCTCGTCCACCGGCAGCTTGACGGCAAACTCAACGCGCTCCGAGGCGCCGGGCTTGGTGGCGACGTTTTCCAGATACTGGTCGGGTGTAAGAATGTCCGCCAGAATTGCACCCAGCTGCACCTCGCCCAAAATACCACGCGCCTTCACGTTGCCCAGCACGCGCTTAAGGTCGCCCACGCCGGTGGCGATGGACTGCATGTCGCCCAGGCCCTTGTACACGGCCTCGAGCTGGTCGCTCACCTGCTTAAACGATGCCGACAGGCGATCGTTGAGCGTGCGGGAGAGCTTCTCGTCCACCGTCGCGCGCATCTGATCGAGTTGCACGTTGTTGTCTTTGCGGATAGCACCCAGCTGGGCATCGACCGTCTCGCGCACCTTGTCCAGGCGGTGCTCGATGCCCTCGCGGTTGGCACCGAGCTGTTGGGTCGTCTCGCGGCGCAGGTCATCCATCCGGTCACCAGCTTGCGAAAACTCACGTGCGATGGTCAGGTAACGTTGCTGCTCCACGGCCGCATCTGTCGTCTGCTGCTGCGCGATGGCATTGGCCGTGCGGCGAGTTTCGGCCAGCGCGACGTTCAGGGCATCGAGCGCGTTGTTGGCCTGCTCGAGTGCTGCCAGCGTTTCCGCGCTACTGTCGCCACGCTCCCGCAACTCGGCACGCAGGCTCTTGAGCTGGAGGGCGCAAGCCACAGCAACCCCCACCGCCACCAAGGCGATCACAACAAGCACAATATCAATAGCAGACATAAACTCCGCCCAACAAACCCAATCGAGCACCAATCAAAACCGCGATCAATCTTACCCCGTCACACACACGGATCACTCACTGCCTTGCAGACAAATTTCTCTTAGAGCCGCGGGCGCTAAAACGCTAGCTCTCCCAGCCGGTGCGGATGGTTGTTATGACGTCGCCTAGGCGCTGGCCCAGGGCCGCTAGATGTTGGAGCATCTCGTTGGGCGATGCGCCGTTGAGGATGCACGTGAGGGCATACGACGCCAGAAAGATGACCGCAAGCCCCAGCGGGATGAGCACGATCATCGCCAATGTGCGCAGGCGCTGGCCCACGCGGCGACGACGCGCACGACGCTTGTCGAACGCGAGCTCCTGCGCATATGAATCTTGCTGTACGGAATAGGCCTCTGGTGCCGATTCGCCCGCAGGCGAAACCACAGGCGTGGCATTTTGCGCAGGGGGCTGGGCTGCCGCCCCCTGCATTTGCATCTCCATGAGTCGTTGCTGCTGACGCAGCATGCGCTCAGCTTGTTGCTGCGGAGTCTCAAGAAACAGATCCATGCTGGCCTCCAAAATCGGAGCATTCGACGCTTACGACCAGCATCCCGCACCGCCATGACCGCGACAACGCAATCGCCGGCAATAGCCACAAAGTTTCTTTTGCTCAAAAGCTGTCGAAAAGCTCAACAACTCCTCTACCAGCACTTTCTCTGAGCTTTTTTCGTCAGCAATCTTTTGGCCTTCCACCCTTACACCAACTGACCAAAATCTAACCAAAAGCTTGACGAAAATTGTGGAAACAGGGACCCCACACAAAAAGTGCCGCC
>USEF01000050.1 GCA_900553475.1 uncultured Collinsella sp.
CGAGCATGCCGAGCCTGCCGATACCTCAAAGCCGGCGGCGTCTAGCTTGATGATGAGCTCCTCGGAGTCCATGCCGTCGACGTAGATGGAAACCATGCCCGGCAGACGATCGGCCTGTGCGTAGTCGCCCATGGTGGCATGAATACGCGGATGAGCCGTAAGCGTGGCGTAGAGCTTATCGGATAAGACCTGCAGCGTCGCGCGCTCCTGGGCCACGTTCGGCAACAGCGCGGAAGCGGCAGCGGCAAAAGCCAGCTGTGTACGCAGGTCCTGCGTGCCGGCACGACGACCGGCCTCCTGTCCGCCGCCAAAGATGCGCGGGCGCAGCGGCGTGCGGCTCTTAAGGGAGAGCGCGCCGGATGCCACGGGGCCGCCGATCTTGTGCGCGGCAACGGTCATAGCATCGACGCCCAGCTCGGTGACATCGAGCGGAATATGCAAGTACCCTTGGATGGCATCGGTATGAAACAGGGCGCCGGCAGCATGTGCGGCCGCGGCAAGCTCGCGGATGGGCTGCGCCACGCCGGTCTCGTTGTTGGCAACCATGATGCTCACGAGCGCCACGTCGTTGCCGAGCAGTTCGACAAGCGTGGCAGGCTCAATGTAGCCCATGCGGCAGGGCTGCACCAAGTCGACGGTAAAGCCGGCGGCACGCAGCAGCGGCAGGTTGTCCAGAATCGAATCGTGCTCGATGGCCGAAACGATTACACGATCGCGCTTGCGATCGCGCTGACGAGCACCCTCGGCAAGACCGAGCAGCGCCAGCTGGTTGGCCTCGGTGCCGCCGTTGGTAAGGATGATCTCGGACGGGCGAACGCGTGCGCCAAAGCTGCGGGCGATCTCGCGACGTGCGGCCTCCAGACGCGCGGCAGCCTTGCGGCCAAGCGAGTGCAGCGAGTTGGGGTTGACGCCCGCAAGCTCGCTGTCGTCGTACTCGCGCTGCGCATGGAGCGCCTCGGCGCGCATGGGCGTCGAGGCAGCATAGTCAAGATTCACGGGTATGCGGTTTTGACCTGCGGTCATAGGGGTTTATGCCTCCTGTGCGGCCTCGTTGCCCAGCTTCTGCAGCAGCGCAACCTCGGCGGCGGGATCTTCGGACTTAAAAACGGCGGAGCCGGCTACGAGTGCGTTGGCACCGGCCTTGACGACCTCGGCGATGTTTTTGGAAGAAATGCCGCCGTCGACCTCGATCATGGGCGACACGCCGTGGCGCTCGCACATGGCCTTAAGCTCGTGGAGTTTAGCAATGGTACCGGGGATAAAACTCTGGCCGCCAAAGCCAGGGTTCACGCTCATGAGCAGTACCATGTCGACAACGTCGATGATGCTCTCGAGTACGCACACGGGGGTGGCGGGGTTGAGCACCACGCCGGCCTTGACGCCGCGCTGCTGCAAATGGGTGAGCGTACGGTGCAGGTGCGTGGAGGCCTCGTAGTGCACGGTGATCATGTCGGCACCGGCGTCGGCGTACCAGTCGACGGTCTCGTCGGGGTTCGACACCATCAGGTGCGCGTCGACCGGGACATCGGTGGAGCGCTTAACAGCCTTGAGGATGTCAACGCCAAAGGTGAGGTTGCCGGTAAAGTGACCGTCCATGACGTCGAAGTGCACAAAGTCGGCACCGGCGATCTTGTCGAGCTCGCCCTTCAGGTTGGCCATGTCGGCCGAAAGGACGGACGGAGCGATTTTGATGGAACCCATGGTAGTAGCCTTTCTGCGCTAGTCGGCGAGTCCGTAGAACTCTTGAGAGGGGACGCGGTCGGTGAGGATCTCGAGCGCCCTATCCAAAGTAACACCGTTGTAGAGCGTTTGCTCCACGGCAAAGGTGAGCGGAATGTCTACGCCCAGTGAACGGGCGAGCTCGCTGACGCTGCGGGCCGCGACGGCGCCCTCGACCACCATATGCGTGCGCGCCTGGTACTCGTCGAGCGACACGCCGTGGGCAAACTCGTAGCCAAAGGTGCGGTTGCGCGAATGCTCCGAGGTGCAGGTGGCGATGAGGTCGCCCATGCCGGCAAGGCCCATGCAGGTCATGGCCTGCCCGCCGCGGGCATGCACCAAGCGGCTGATCTCGGCCAGGCCGCGCGTCATGATAAGGGCGAGCGTGTTGTCGCCCGCACCGGTGCCGGCGGAGATGCCGCACACGATGGCGATGACGTTTTTCATGGCGCCGCAAACCTCGACGCCGGTCATGTCCTGCGACAGGTAGATGCGGAAGGCCGTGGATAGGAGCAGGTTCTTAAAGGTCTCCCCTATCTGCGGGTCTTTGCTGGCGATGACGGCGGCAGAAAGTCCGCCACGGCAGATCTCCTCTGCATGGTTGGGGCCGGAGAGCGCCGCCACGCGCGCTTCGTTGCCGATCTCGCTGGCAATGACCTCGCTCATGAGCAGGCCAGACGCGGGCTCAATGCCCTTGGCGAGGCACAGGACCGGAGTTTCGGTATCGATAAACGGCGCTGCCCGATGGCACACGTCGCGCAAGTGCGTGGAGGGCACGGCAAAGATGATCGCATCGGCACCGTCAAGCGCCTGGGCGAGCTCGGTCGTTGCTTCCACGTTGTCAGGCAGCTCGTATCCCACCAGATAACGGGGGTTACGGTGCTCGCCGTTGATGCCGGCGGCCGTCTGCTCGCTGTGGGCCCACATGGTCACGCGCTCGGCACGCGCGGCAGCAAGGCCGGCGACGGCGGTTCCCCAGGAGCCAGAGCCAATCAGCGCAACATTCATGACTCTCTCCTACTTATCGTCGGGTTCGGTGACGCGCTTGGTAAACGAGAGCTTGGACTCCTTACCGGTCATGAGCTTTTTGATGTTCGCACGATGGGCCCACACCACGGTGATGCCGATCATCGCCATGCAAAACTTAAGTCCCAGGCTGCTGTACGGAAAGACCGCGCAGGCAGCGATGGGAAGACCGATGGCAGCGGCAAGCGAGCCCACCGACACAAACTTGGTGATGGCGACGGCCACGATAAACATGCCCAGCAGCGACAGGCCAATAGGCCAGTACCAGGCGAGGATGACACCCAGACCAACTGCGATACCCTTGCCGCCGTGGAAGTTGAGGTAAGGCGAGAAGATGTGGCCCCACACGGCTGCCAGGCAGATGACGCCGAGCATCCAGTCGCCAGCGGCGCCGGGGGCCATAATGCTCGGCGGAAATCCATAGCCCACGCTCGCGATGAGCGGACGCGCGATAAGGACGCAAATGGCGCCCTTAAGGCAGTCGAGCAGCAGCGTGAGCGCGGCCACCTTGGGGCCGGCCACACGCAGGGCGTTGGTGGTGCCGATGTTGCCGGAGCCCGCCTTGCGAATGTCGGTGTGGTTGAACACGCGGCCCAAGATCAGGCCAAACGGAATCGCCCCGATAAAGAACGAGACCACGGCGCAGATAGCGGTCAGCAGAATCGGATTATGCATCCTTTTGCTCCTTCTTCCTAAAGAAGAGTCGAATGGGTGTGCCGGCAAAGTCGAAGGTCGAGCGCATGCGGTTCTCCACATAGCGCTGATAGGTGTCGTTGACCAGATCGCTGTGGTTGACGAAGAACGTGAACGTCGGCGGGTTGACGCCCGTCTGGGTCACGTAGTGCATGCGCAGGCGGCGCTTGCCGTCCACCACGGTATGACCGAACTCGCGCAGGTCGGTGAGAAACGTGTTGAGGCGCGAGGTGCTGATCTTTTGCGAGCGCGTCTTCTCGGCGGCGTCGACCATCGCCCAGATCTTCTCGACGCTGCGGCCGGTCAGGGCAGAGATGCGCAGGTACTGGGCCCAGGGAGCCATGACGCCCAGACGGCGGTCGATGGTCTCCATGCAGGCCTCGCGCTTACGGTCGTCGTCGAGCAGATCCCACTTGTTGAGCAGCACCACGATGGCGCAGCCGCGCTCGATGGCAAGACCCATGACCTTCTGGTCCTGCTCGGTAACGCCCACGGAGGCGTCGACGACGAGCAGCGCCACGTCGGCGCGGTCGATGGCGCGCAGGCCGCGAACCATGGAGTAGTACTCGATGTTCTCGTACACGGTGCTCTTCTTGCGAATGCCCGCGGTGTCGACCATGCGGTAGTGCTTGCCGTTGCGCTCGACGACCGTGTCGATGGCGTCGCGCGTCGTGCCGGCAATGTTGGACACGATAGAGCGGTCGGCGCCCAGGATGCGGTTGAACAGCGACGACTTACCGGCATTGGGGCGGCCGATGATGGCGACGTTCAGCGCGTCAGGGAACTCATCGGCGACCTCGTCCTCTTCCTCCGGAAGCAGGGCCACGATATCGTCGAGCAGGTCGCCCGTGCCATGGCCATGCAGGGCCGAGAGCGGCGTGGGCTCACCGATGCCGAGCGAATAGAACTCCCAGATGCTGTCGTTCTCGCGATCGGGGTTGTCGAGCTTGTTCACCAGCAGAAAGACCGGCTTGTCGCAGCGCTTGAGCATGCGGGCGACCGACTCGTCCTCCTCGGTGACGCCGGTGCGGCCGTCGACCACAAACAGGATGACGGCCACGATGGCGTAATCTAAGCGGAACACGCCGCCAAAGGGCGAGGTGATGACGCCGTAGCCGGCGATGGCACTCGGCAGCGCGCGCGAAAGCTCAACGACAAAGCCGACGATCTGCAGCTTGGCGGTCAGGCCGCTAAAGCACAACAGCACGGTCATCGCGCTCATAAAGATGCCGCAGATGCGGCACGCAATGGCGATGATGCTCATCGCCACGGCAGCGGCCTTACGAGAGTTCACGCGCGGTCTCCTCTTCAATCTGTGTGGAAAGCTCGAGCCATTCGTCCTCGAGCTTGGGCAGCTCTTGCTTAAGGCCGTTATATTCCCCCAGCGCGGCGTTGAACTTATCCTGATCGGCATAAAGCTCTTCACTTGCCATCAATTCCATAAGCTCGTCATAGCGGGCGCGCTTTTTGTCGAGCTCCGCCTCGATCTTCTTAAGCTGGTTGCGCACGCCCTTGAGCTTTTTGTTGAGCGCAGCGCGGGCCTGGGCCTCGGCGCGCTTTTGCTCCTTGGTCTTTTTGCCCTCGGCAGGTTTAGGCGCCGCGGCGGGGGTGTCGGCCTGGGCGGCGCTGGCTTTGGTGGACTTGGCCGCGGCAGGCGCGCTCTCCCCTGCGGCCTCGGCGGCGGCGCGGGCTGCGAGATCCTCGCGCTTGTAGAGGTAGTAGTCGTAGTCGCCGTCGTAGACCGTGACCTTGCCATCGCGTATGTCGATCACGCGGTTGGCAACGGCGCGTACCAGGTGCTCGTCGTGGCTGATCAGCACGATGGTACCAGGGAAGTTTTGCAGGGCATTCTCGAGCATGTCCACCGAGTCGATGTCCAGGTGGTTGGTGGGCTCGTCCAGGCACAGGAGCGCCTCGGGGGTCACGAGCATCTTTGCCAGGGCCAGACGCGCCTTTTCGCCACCGGAGAGGACGCGGACCTGTTTTTCGATTGCATCGTTGTCGCTAAACAGGAAGGCGCCCAGCAGGCTGCGCTGCTGCGGCACGGTCCACTTGGGCGTGACGGTGTCGATCTCTTGCAGGACGGTGTTGGACTCGGTCATGCCCTCGAGCGCATGCTGGGCATAGTAGGCGACGCCGACGTTGGTTCCCAGGTCGCGGGTGCCGGTGGTGGGCGGCTCCAGACCGGCGAGGATCTTCATGAGGGTGGACTTGCCAGCGCCGTTGGGGCCGACGAGTGCCACGTGCTCACCGCGGTAGAGCTTAAGGTCGATGTCGCTGTAGATGTGCTTATCGCCGTAGGACTTGGAGACGCCCTCTAGGCCCACGACCATGTCGCCGGAGCGTGGCGGATCGGGGAACTTAAAGTCGATGTGCTTGTGGCCCTCGGGCAGGATGACGAGCTCCTTTTTAATCTGCTCGATCTTGCGGATGCGCTCCTGCGCCTGGGCTGCCTTGGTGGGCTTGTAGCGAAACTTGTCGACGAAGACCTGCATGTGGGCGATGTCGCGCTCCTGGGCAGCGCGCTTGGCGCGCATCTGCTCCAGGTTGTCCTCGCGCTGCTTAAGGTAGCTGCTGTAGTTGCCGGTGTAGGTGGTCACGCGGCGGTTCTCGAGGGCGGCCACGTGGTCGACGCAGGCGTCCATGAAGGCGCGGTCATGGCTGACGATGAGGACGGCGCCATCGTAGTTGGCGATAAAGCCGCGCAGCCATTGGACACTCTCGAGGTCCAGGTGGTTGGTGGGCTCGTCCAGCAGCAGCAGGTCGGGGTGGCGCAGGAAGAGCTTTGCCAGCGCGATGCGCATCTGCCAGCCGCCGGAGAACTCGGAGCACAGGTGCTCAAAGTCGGTGACCTTAAAACCCAGGCCGGACAAGATCTTGCGGGCGTTGCTCTCGAGTTCGTAGCCGCCCAGATGCTCAAAGCGGTCCTGGACCTGGCCATACTCGTTGAGGAGGGCGTCGACGTCTTTGCCCTGCTCGGAGAGCTCGGTGATCTGGGCCTGCAGCTCGTTAGCGCGCACGCCCATGCGGCGGATTTCCTTGGCGGCGGCCATGACCTCGGCAAGGATGGTGGTGTCCTTTTGCTCCAGGTTAGTTTCCTGCTCTAGATAGCCTACCTGGCAGTCCTTGGCGTACTGGACCTGGCCAGCGTCTGGGCTGTCGATGCCCATGATGATCTTGAGCATGGTGGTTTTGCCGGCGCCGTTGGGGCCCACGAGCGCAAAACGCTCGCCGGGGTTGATCTGGAATGACGCGCCGCTAAAGAGGACGCGCGCGCCGAAGCTTTTTTCGATCTTGTCGACCAGGAGGATCATGGTGCCGCCTTTGACCTTGTGTGCCTATATGAAAAAAGGCCCCAACTAGCGTTGGAGCCTCATTCAATACTCGGGTGGAGACGAGGGGGATCGAACCCCTGACCTCTTGACTGCCAGTCAAGCGCTCTCCCAGCTGAGCTACGCCCCCGTGCGAACAAGTACTATACGGGAACACCGGCGGCGATGCAAGGACAATTTTGGAAAACTTTCCGCGGCGCCGCCCGGCGCCCGTCCAACGGCGTCTCGGACAACATGGATTCGATCATGGTGTCGGTTTTTAGTGTCACACTTGGTGTCAAAAAGAAAAAGGTCAGAGGCTTAATACCTCTGACCTTTGCTTTTGATGGTGGGCGATACAAGATTCGAACTTGTGACCCCATCCGTGTGAAGGATATGCTCTACCCCTGAGCCAATCGCCCGTCGCCTTTTGGCAAAAGAGATACTATCATAGCCGCGCGTGGTTTACCAAGAACTTTTTGCCCTCGATTTTAAATTCGTGGGCTTTGGCTGCTCTGGCGCAGTCCAAATAAACAGCAAACCCGCAGCTCAACGAGCCTTTACCGCTTGATCCACGAGGTCTCGGGGCGGCAGATGAGTCGTGCGTTGTTGTAGGCCATATCGAGCGTGAGACAGGTGCGCGCAGCGTAGAAGCCGTCCTCGCGCTGGATGGTCAGCGCCAGCTCGGGCTTGTCGCCGGTCAGGCACAGCGGCAGCAGCAGCTGGATTCGGCCTCCATAGAACTGCGGCACGGCGAGCGTGTAGTTGGCGGCGGCGCGACGGGCGGCCTCGACGACGGCGCCCTCAAAGGCACGGCGCAGCAGCAGCGAGTTGCCCTCCCCCATCAGGCTGGCGGGGATGCGCGTGAGGTTTTCCTCGTCGCCCAGAATGTGGTCGATGTTGGAGCGGATCGGCAAGCGGTAGTCAAAGACCAGCTCGGAGGGGTCCTCGGCAAAGCGCACGCGGCACGGCAGGTACTCAAACGAGACCAGCATGGGGTCGCTCTCCTTAAAGAAGCCCTTCAAAAACCAATGCTGGCGCGCGTCGGGCTTGGAATTGGGCTCAAACAAGCCGTAGATGGTCTCGTAGCGGCGCGTGTACAGGCCGGTGTTGAACAGGCAACGGTCGTCGTCGAACACCAGCGGCAGGTTGGACGGCGCGGTCTGGTCTACGTCGCGCTCGGTCAGAAACACCGCGCGGCTAAACGAGAACGACAGGTAGTTTTTGAGGATACGGTTGTTGGGACCCCAGTCCTAGGGATCGGCGAGGTCTACCAGGCGGTCGTAACAGGGCTCGGGGCAAAACGCAAAGTCGTAGATATTACTGCACAGGGTGCTGGGGATCTCCATGTGGTGTCCAATCCAATTGATAACCTTCGTGCGGATGCTTTGATTCTATACGTATGACACGTCGCCGATACGCGCAACGCGATTGCATCGAGGTTTTTTGGCGAGTCAGGCCATCGCCGGCGCGATGAGGCCGGCCGCGCCGGCAAAGCACCCGCCCAGCAAAACGCATAGGCAGACCAAAGCAGTAAACAGGATGTAGTGTCGGCTGGTGTGGAACGCGGCAGCAAGCATGACCGCTCCGACCTTCGCAAGAGCCAATGGAAACTGCGCCAATAAATTGCCTGGCAGCAGTAGTTATTGGTGTAGCGAGATCAAAATATGCGAGCTTCGCAATCAAAAAGAATGACCTCGATGAGTTCCTCATCCCATTTACGCCGCTTCATAGAGACGCACCTCATCCTTTTCAATGCTCTTGCGGAATGCAGGACGCATATGCTCGGGAGGGTTGGTGACAATCTCAACATCTCGCACAAGCTCTTCTTCGAGCTCAAGGGAGAGTTCGAATAGCGTGCCGAACGTCATTGTTTCACCGCAGACTAGACGCAAATCAATATCGCTATCTGGCGTTTGCTCGCCACGGGCGAAGGAGCCAGATAGGTATGCCTCGCGGACGTCGTAACGAGACAGCGCACGAGAAACAGCAGCGGATATGTCGACAAGAGTAATCAAGTCTTAATTTTACTTACCGATTGAATGGAAGGCAATCGCCATCCGCCCGTTCCGCAGGCCGGTGATTAGAGAGGGGCTGTATCCGGCAGCATGCGGCAAAATCTGAAGATGCCATACGTAAGGGAGATTGGCAAAGTCTCTAACCGCGGTTTTATTGACAAAAATCGGGTTGTGCTCAGGGATTGCTTATTTTTCCTCGCGCTTCCGAAATATAGGCATTTTGGCAGCGATCTGAGGTGCCTTTGAGCGCCATGCTGATGTCGCCGAGCCAAGAGCAATTGGTTAACGGACAAGCCGGGGCACGCGTTCTAGTATTTCAATAGCCAATGCCGAGGGGACACGTTAAGATGTTGTCAGTAAACCCGCCTGGCCTCTGCTTAGCATGCACACTGGCGGGTCTTTTTTAAGTCCTTGGAGCCGAGACGAAGTACGAGAAGCCATTCCTCACCTACGACGAACAGGCGGACCTGCTGATCTCGCGCGGCCTCATGGCAGACCGAGAAGAACCCGTCGGCAAACTCGAGCACGTGGGATAATAGCGGGCACGCTCGGAGTCAGCGCCAAGGTGGCCGAGTTCTGCAAAAAGCGCGACCTGGTGCTCATCGTGGACGAGGTACAGACCGGCGTAGGCCGCACCGGCAAGTTCCTGGCGTGCGAGCATTTTGATCTGCACCCCGACATCGTCACGCTGGCGAAGGGGCTCGGCGGCGGTCTGCCCATC
>USEF01000051.1 GCA_900553475.1 uncultured Collinsella sp.
CCCGTGAAGTTGAACGTCAGATTGCCGTGCCCGGGGCCTGCGCAGCGCCGAGCAGTTACGCCGTTTGTAAAACGGCGTAACCTAAAGGTTCATGTTGCCGTGAATGTAGGGGGTGACCTCGGGGGAGATATGGTCGCAGCCCAGCTCGCGCAGCGCGGACTCGATAACGGCGGGCAGCGGGGTCTTGCCCTTGTCGTCGACGGCGGCACCGCCGAGGGTGGCAATCTTGGCGACATCTGCGGCTGCGGCCTCGATATGCATGCAGCCGCCGATCAAGCGCGCGCGTACCTGTGCCAGATCAAGATCGTGCAGGTAATCCTCGCAGGCGCGGATTAAATCGACCTTCTCGCGCGTAAGCTCCTCGCCCGTGGGGACGCGGGTGGCAAGACATGCTCCCGCCGGCAGGTTCCAAACGGGATAGCCCCATGCGCGTAGTAGCTCGCGCTCTTCGTCCTTGGTAAAGCCGACCTCCATGAGAGGGGAGCGTACGCCGAGCTCTTCTGCCGCTCGCATGCCAGGGCGGTAGTCACCGCGATCGCTCGCATTGCTGCCGTCGATGACGGTGGGAAAGCCGAGCGACTTGGCGTGGTTGACGATGGCGGTAAAGCCGGCGTGCTTGCAGTGGTAGCAGCGATTGGCATCGTTGCAGGCTACTTGGGGGAGCTGCAACTGATCCACCGAAAGATTGAGCACGGGGAGCTTAAAATGCGGCCCCTCATTGGCCTGCCCATCAACGGACTGTTCAAACGAAGCCTGCTCGGGCGTGCCGATGAGCGGCGTGGTGAGATGGACGAGGAGGGTATTGGTAGGCATGATGCGGGCGCATACGGCGGCCAAAAAGCTGCTGTCAACGCCGCCGGAAAACCCGATAGCCACGCGCCCGTATGCCAAAAGCAGCTGTTCGAGCGCCGATAGCTTGTCTTGAAGCTCCTCTGCGGGTGCCGTGGTGTCTAAATTCATGAAACGATCCTTATCGTTGAGTACTCGATCAAAAACTATAATCCTAATGCGTTACTTGCCATAAGACTTCTATCTATGTAGCGAAAGTGCAATATGGTATATACGTTATATACAAGTTCGTAAAGTGCGGTAGAGTAGCGAAAGTATGACAGCGCGAGCCGATGGGGGACCGATATGATCAAGGCTGTTATTTTTGACATGGATGGAACGCTGGTCGATACCGAGCGTTTGGGGATTAAGGCCTGGAAGGCAGGCGCCGCCGAGCTGGGGCTCGCGATTGATGATGCGCTGATCCATCAGTTTATCGGCCGCACGCTGCCCGATGTCATGGGCATTCTCGAGGAGCATTACGGCAGCCGCGCGACCGCCGAGGCGATCTATGCCCGCCACAAGGAGATTCGCGACGAGATGGTCAAGACCGATCTGGAGCTTAAGGCCGGCGCCGCTGAGTGCCTAGACGAGCTGCTGGCGGCGGGCTATCACGTGGGCCTTGCGACGTCGTCGCGCCACGTTACCGCAGAGCGCAACCTTAAAGCATTCGGTCTCTTTGACAAGTTTGAAACGGTAACGTGTGGCGAGGACGTCGCGCACGGCAAGCCTGACCCCGAGATGTATCTGCTCGCCTGCGAGCGCGCGGGCTTTGCTCCCGAGGAATGTGCCGTGGTCGAGGATTCGCACAACGGTTGCGTCTCGGGCATTACGGCCGGCTGCCATGTCTTTGCCGTCCCCGATATCGTGCCGCTGCCGCAGGACGTGGTGGATGGCTGCGAGGCCGTGCTCGATACGTTGTTCGACCTGGCGGCGGCAATCAAGGCCGTGCGCTAGAAAATTGCGGCGTTGAAACGAGCGATTGCTCACGTTTGCGCTTAAGCAAAAGGGGCCCGGTAATGGTCGGGCCCCTTTTGCTTAAGCGGCGACTTAGCATACTCGCGGGCGTGCTATAGATACGCACCGAGGTTGATGGCCGTGGCGTCGGTCTGGCTGCTTGCCTGGGTGCTGGCGCGTTCCAGCAGGAACGGCCGCACGAGTTCTTGGCGGTTGATGTCCTCGATGGCCGTGACCGCGGTGACGGTGCGCGAGGCAGAGCTGACGTGGATATGCTTGGTCTTTGTCGGGACCTTGTTTTCGATTTGCTCCATGAGCAATTGAACGCCCTTGCGGCCAATCTCGTAGCCCGGGGGCGCTACCGTAGTGAGCGGGACCGATCCGCTCCAAGCGAGCGGGTTGCCATCGCAGCCTGCTACGCGTACTTGCCCGGGGACAGAGATATCCTTGTCGACCAGTGCCGAGATGACGCCCGAGGCCAACACATCGGTCAAGCCGACGACAAAATCGGGACGTTCGTCCGCGGGGCGCTCGGCGATTTGGGCACCGATGCCGTAGCCGTCGGCAGCGGTATTCCATTCGCCGGCGTCGATGACTTCGATCTTGATATCGGGGTGCAGGGCGAGCGCCTTATGAATGCCAAGGACGCGCAGGGTGAGTTGCATAAATGCTGCTCGGCCGACGACGACAATATGGTGCGCGCCGCGGGCGATGGCAAGTTCGGCAATGATGCGACCCTGGGCCTCGTTGTCGGCCGCTACGTAGTAGCCGGGCTCGGAGCAATGGATGTCCAGGTGGACGATCGGCACGGGCATCTTGGTCATGGCGGGGTGCCAGTCGGGGGATGCCATGGGCTGAACCATGACGCCGGACATCTGGGTGCCCATAAAGTAGCGCAGGTAATGGTCCTCGAGAATATCGTCGTTATCGGCGTTGGCGATGAGCAAGTCGTAGCCGTGCTTGCGGGCCTCGTTGTGGGCGCCGCTGGCGATTTGGAGCGAAAAACCGTGATCGAGACGGGGGAGCACCAGGCCAAAGGACTTGGTGGCGCCGCCCGCGAGCTGACGAGCGCTTTGGTTGGGCAGGTAGCCAAGGCGACTGATGGTCTCGTTGATGAGCTTGAGGGTCTCGGGGCGCAACTTTTCGGGATGGTTGAGCGCGTTGGAAACCGTGCCCAGCGAAACCCCGGCCTCGCGCGCGACGTCGCTGATTTTTACCTTTGCCATAGCGCCCCTTTGATGCGTTTCAAGTACAAGCCAGATTGTAGCATCCCAAACCTACCAAAAAGGGATAGGTTTATTTTGGCAGGTTTTATCTGGGCAAACGCTATTGCCAGCGCGACCACCACGAAGGGGGCAGGCACCTTTGTGGTGGTTTGGACCGGCTGGACGTGTGTGCATCGAGTGGTATCTAAGTTGAGATACCACTTCTGGTATATCAGCTTGCGTTTGCGTGAGTACAATACTCGAACGTTATACGTCTCAGCGCCCCTTGTGCGTGGACGTCTTGCAGTCACGCGAACGAAGGGATTTATCTTATGTGCGGAATCGTCGGCTACACCGGCTCTGATATTGCAAAGAACATCCTGGTCACGGGCCTCAAGCGTATGGAGTATCGCGGCTATGACTCCTCGGGTGTCGCGCTCGAGGTGGGCGAGGGCGCCGCGGCGCACCTCGATGTCATCCGCCGCGTGGGCAAGGTCGCGGGCTTGGAGAGCGAGCTTTCCAACATTGACAGCGACGCTACCTGCGGTATCGGCCACACCCGTTGGGCCACCCACGGCAAGCCCTCCGTCGTTAACGCTCACCCCCACACCAGCTGCGACGGTCGTATCGCCATCGTCCACAACGGCATCATCGAGAACTTCGCCGAGCTGCGCGAAGAGCTGGAGGGCCGCGGCCACCACTTTAAGAGCGAGACCGATACCGAGGTCTTCGCGCATCTGATCGAAGAGGCTTATGCCGAGACGCACGACCTGATGGCCTCCGTGCGCGAGGCTTGCACCCACGTGGTCGGCGCCTATGGTCTGGCCGCCGTGTGCGCTGACGAGCCCGGCGTGATCGCCGTGGCCCGCAAGGATTCCCCGATCGTGGTCGGCGTGGGCGAAACCGGCTCCTATGTCGCTTCCGATGTCATCGCGCTCATCGACGCCACCCGCGATGTCGTGGTGCTCGAGGACGGTCAGTTTGCTAAGCTCACGCCCGCAGGCGTCGAGTACACCGACGAGGCCGGCAACGTTATCGAGCCCAAGGTCACCCACATCGACTGGGACCTGGACATGGCAGAAAAGGGCGGTTATCCCGACTTTATGCTCAAGGAAATCCACGAGCAGCCGCGCGTCGTGCGCGACACGCTGGTTGGTCGTATGACGCCGGCCGGCGAGCTCGACATCGACGAGCTGGGCCTTTCGCTCGAGGAACTCAACGACATCGACCGCGTCTACGTGATCGCTTGCGGCACCAGCTATCACGCTGGCCTCATTGCCAAGAATCTCATTGAGGGCTGGGCTCGCATCCCCACCGAGGTGGAGGCGGCCAGCGAGTTCCGCTATCGCAACCCCATCATCACGCCGACGACGCTTGTCGTTGCCGTGTCCCAGTCGGGCGAGACGGCCGATACCCTTGCCGCCATTCGCGATGCGCGCATCAAGGGTGCCAAGGTCTTCGGCATCACCAACGTGGTGGGCAGCCCCGTGGCGCGTGAGAGCGACGGCGTCATCTACACCAAGGCCAACAAGGAGATCGCGGTCGCCTCGACCAAAAGCTTCATCGGCCAGGTCGTGAGCCTCACGCTTTTGGCCCTGCTGCTGGCGCAGGTCAAGTACCGCTTGACCACCAAGCAGGCGCGCATGCTGTTCCGCGAGCTTTCCGATACGGCCGAGCAGATCCAGTGGATTTTGGATACCCAAACCGAGGCCGTTCGTGAGGCCGCCCTGCTGTGCAAGGACGCGCAGTCGGCGCTGTTCGTGGGCCGTGGCATGGGTGCCGCTATTTCCTACGAGGGTGCGCTCAAGCTCAAGGAGGTCAGCTACCTGCACGCCGAGGCCTACGCCGCCGGTGAGATGAAGCACGGCCCCATCGCCCTGATCGACCCGGGCTTCCCTGTCATCGCTGTGGCCACCAAGAGTGCCACCTACGACAAGACCGTGTCGAACCTTATGGAGTGCAAGGCGCGCGGTGCCAAGGTCATCGTCGTTGCCACCGAGGGCGACGAGGAGATCAACAAGATCGCCGACTGCATCATCCGCGTGCCGGCAGTCCGCGACGTGTTCAGCCCCATCACGGCGAGCGTCCCGCTGCAGCTGCTCGCCCGCGAGGTCGCCATCCTGCGCGGCTGCGACGTCGACCAGCCTCGCAACCTGGCGAAAAGCGTTACTGTCGAGTAATCGAGTTCCGTCATCCTAACAACTAAGGCCCGGTTCCGCATCAGACGGAGCCGGGCCTTTATGTGCGGAGAAACCACCACAAAGATGCCTGTCCCCTTTGTGGTGGTTTTGGCAGGTTAGCGGAGCTTGCTGGTCTCGAAGTACTCGGGATATTGGTCCAGAACCTCGGTCTGGTTGCGGAACATCATATGCAGGTGCTTGCTGACCAAAAAGCTCGCCTCGATAGGATCGCGACCGGCGATGGCGCGGCGGATTTGCTTGTGCTCGTTAACAGTCTCCTGATTGTCGAGCGTCTGCGTGGCGGCACGCAGCCAGCGGAAGCGCTCCAGGTCGGCATTGGTCTCCTCGAGCCATGACCACACGGTGCTGCGGCACGCGATGCTAAAGATCATGCGGTGCATGAGGTTGTCGCTTAAAAAGAATCCGATGCGATCCTCTTCGGTCATGGCCTTTTCCTGCAGCGCGATGGCCCGATCGAGCTGCTCGATGCCTGCCGAGGTGGCACGGGCACAGCACTCCACAATCACCTGCTTTTCCAGGTGTTCGCGAATATAGCAGGCGCTTTCGGCAAGGGTGAGGTTGATGGGCGAAACATAGGTACCGCTTTGGGGCACGGTGCGCACCAGGCCCTCTTGCGCCAGACGCACCAGTGCCTCGCGCACAGGGGTGCGCCCCATATCCAGGTCATCGCAAAGCTGCTTGACGCCCAGCTTTTCGCCCGGCTTGTAGTCCAGGTAGACGATTTTGCGTCGAATGGTGTGGTAGGACTGGTCCTGTAGGCTCGTTTCCTGCTCGCCAACGTGCATCGATTCTTCCATAGCGCCTCGCAACTGTTCTATCACACTCATATGTTAGTTGTTAATTATGCCGCGAATCAGCTTTCCGCGGTGGGTAATTCGGCTGGTGTCTGAGAACTATTGCGGCATCTTAGTTTGTGTTTGCGCAAGGCTGTGCTCAATGTTGCCGTATCATAAGCCGTCGCAAACGTGAAATAGAAAGAAGGAATCCCATATGCAACTGGCGAATATCGTACGCGAGCGCTGGAAGGGCGTCTTGTTCTGCCTGATCATCGCTATCCCCGCGACGTTGCTCGGCAAACAAATTGAGGTGGTCGGCGGGCCGGTATTTGCCATCCTCTTTGGCATGGTCCTGGCGCTCGTCTTTCCCAAGAATCGTCGCGAACGGCTCGCCGCCGGCGTCACCTATACGTCCAAAAAAGTCTTGCAGTACGCAGTTATCCTGCTTGGCTTTGGCATGAACCTCTCCCAGATTCTGTCCAAGGGCGCCCAGTCGCTGCCGATTATCATGGCGACGATCTCGACCTCGCTTGTCATCGCCTTCGTGCTCTGCCGCGTCATGAACGTGCCGAGCAAGATCGCGACGCTTGTGGGTGTGGGTTCGTCGATTTGCGGCGGTTCTGCCATCGCCGCGACCGCACCCGTCATCGATGCCGACGATCGCGAGATTGCCCAGGCTATTTCGGTCATCTTCCTGTTTAACGTTATCGCGGCGCTCGTGTTTCCGACGCTCGGCGGCATGCTCGGGCTGACCAACGAGGGCTTTGGCCTGTTTGCCGGCACCGCTATCAACGACACCTCGTCCGTAACGGCTGCGGCGAGCGCTTGGGACAGCATGCATCCCGGCGCTAATGTGCTCGAGAGCGCCACGGTGGTCAAGCTCACCAGGACGCTAGCCATTATTCCCATCACGTTGGTCCTCGCGTGCTGGCAGATGCATCTGGCACGCAAGGCCGGAGGCGACGCCAAAAGCACGTTCTCGTTTAAACGCGCGTTTCCCATGTTTGTGCTGTTCTTTGTGTTGGCGAGCGTAATCACCACGGTGCTTCAGCTTCCCGCGTCCTTTACGGCGCCCATCAAGGAGCTGTCGAAGTTCTTTATTGTGATGGCCATGGCGGCTATTGGTTTTAATACCGATATCGTCGAGCTGGTCAAAAAGGGCGGCAAGCCCATCGCATTGGGCTTTTGCTGCTGGATTGGCATTGCGTGCATGAGTTTGGGAATGCAGCACGTGCTGGGAATCTGGTAGAGAAGTAGCTTATTTGCGTACTGATTGCTGGTGAGCGCATTCTCACGGTGGAGCGATAGGAGCTCTTGCGGGTATGGCTTGTCCGCAGGTTGATAGGTCCCGAAGAGCTCTTATCGCCCCGCCAGGATGGCGATGCGGGGCAACACCTATACTCGCAGGACGGCGCTTTCTGCCCTATAGTGTTTGGTGAGCAATATCGTTCAATTTTGAAACACTCGGTCGTGCGACCGTCGGCGGTTGCACGTCGCTGCGGACAGGGGCAAATAATGGATAGCGATGCCAAGCTGAACATCTTGACCGAGGCCCTGGCTGCTGCCGGGGCCTCGGCATTGGCAATCGATGCGCGTGGGGACGTCGCGATCTCGACCATGAATGACGCGGCGCTCGAGCGGGATGTGGCGGCTTTTGTCGCTGAGCGCCTCGACCGTATAGGAGACGGCGCGCGTCTGGTTATGGGACGTGCGGGTGCGCGCCTGAACCTGACCGTTCGCTCCACCGACAAAGAGGGCGGGGGCCTTTGGGTCGTCGTGGTCCGCGAGGTGCGCGGCGCCGCGGCGCACGCGGGCATCGAGTGGCTCAACGCCGACGAGGTTGAGGCCCGCTACGAATCGAGCGCGTACGGCATCGTTGAGGGGGCGGCCTCGGTGGCTGCGCCGGTTGCAGAGAGTTACGCGCGCGGTGTGCCCCTTATGCTCGAGGGCGAGCTGGGAGCGGGTCAGGTCGAGATCGCCAAGCGCCTCTATCTGGACGGTCCTTTTGCCGGTCAGCCCTTTGTTTCCGTTGCGCTCGATGAGCTCACCGAGCGCGGTTGGCGCTATGTGCTCAAAAGCGCCGAATCGCCGTTGTTCCAAACGGGGCTGACCCTTTGCATTGAGAGCTGGAACGCGGTTGGCCCCCAGCGCCTCCGCGAGCTGGTCTCCACGATGACCGACACCGCGTTGGCGACGCGCTGCCATGTGGTGCTGACAGCGAATGACATGCCGGGCGGCGGCGAAAGTGATCAAGCCGCGTTTGTGACCGAGCGCTTCGCCTGCGCGGTGAGCGTGGCGCCGGCAATCGCCGAGCAGGGAGCCGCGTCGACGAAGGTTGCGCGCTATTTGGAATATCTCGCTGATGCATTTGAGACAGCAGCACCCACGCTGTCTGCCGCGGCGACGAAGACGCTCGATGCTTACCGCTGGCCGCGCAATTATCTGCAGCTTCGCGAGGTCTCGGAACGACTGTATATATTGGTGGGGGCGGGCACGGTGTACAGCGCTATAGCGGAGGAAGTGCTCGCCCAAGAGGACGTGATTAAGACCGCAACCTTTGGCGCCCCGACACTCGAAAGTGACCTGTATATCCTACGACCGCTGGCCGATACCGAGCGAGATATCGCGCGTCTGGTTGTAGACCATCTCCACGGCAACCGAACCCGTGCGGCGGAGGTGCTGGGCATAAGCCGTACAACGCTGTGGCGCTTGCTGAAGGACGATGACCGTTGAGCGAGGCGCCCGTGACCGCGCGCGACGCGTGTGCTACAGTCCAAAGCGTTATTGTTTCGATTTGGTTACGGCGTGCGAGGGCATATGGCTGAGACTTCAAAACCGAGCCGCAGAAGGCGGAGCGCCGCGCCGGTTAACCGACGCACGACATCGGTGACGTGGGGCAAACACGCCTCGGGGTTTGATGGCTCGTTCAAGCGCACTAAATACGGCTATCCTTCGGCAAGCGCCCGCTTGGCAATGCAGGCAGAGTCCTCGCTGTGGGGCCGCAAACGCGTGGTGGGCTCAAAGCTCAAGCACGACGGAACGCTCGGCTACATCAGCCGCGGGGCGGCTCGCCGCAGCGGGCTCAATCCCGCCGGCTGGCATCGCTACGTGCCGATCGTGGCCGCCGTTGCAGTGATCGTCATCGCACTCGCTGCGCTTGGCTACGCCGGCGGTGGCGCCAACTTGGACGCAATGTTTAAATCGCCCGAGCTCGCGCATGTAGGTACAGAAGTTGTCGAGGGCGCTCAGGCCCAGACGGGCGTCGCGCCCCAGCGCGGCATCGTCGCGGCGGCCTCCACCATCGCCGATGCGCAAAAGGACGAAGACAAGCAAGGCGACGACGCCGAAACGACCCAGACAAGCGAAGCGACGACAACTCAAATATCAACATAGCTTGCCGGCAGAAGGGGACGTTCCTTTTAATATGAGCAGGACATTGTCAAGAGGCAAAATCGGGCCTGGCCCCAACGAT
>USEF01000052.1 GCA_900553475.1 uncultured Collinsella sp.
TTCAAGTCGATCCGATTATATCCGCCACCCGTATTGCGCGGCGTAGGTCGTTGCGGGCGACTCTGCGGCGCCGGTCGCGGACGGGCATCCGACTCCGAAGCAAAACCGTTCAAGACGGTAAAACCGCCACGCGACGAGCGCTCCCCACGTGTATGGGGAACACCGGCGGTGCTCTCGTCCATAACGGCAAAGCTATCGCGACGACGATCGTATTCATCGCGTCGAGCGCTCTCGTGCGAGACGCGCAAAATAAGCCCGGCGAGCATGAGCGACACGATAATCGACGAGCCGCCATAGCTGATAAACGGCAGCGGCTTACCCGTCATAGGAAACACGTTGAGAATACCCAGCGCGTTGATCAAAAACTGCACCGCGAGGATAACCGCAGAGCCCGAAGCCATGAGCGCCCCGCGACGATCGGCGGCCTGCTCGGCAATTCGAAACGCCGAGTAGATCAGCATCGCAAACACCAAGAAAAACAGCAGCGTCCCCAAAAAGCCAACCTCCTCGCCAATGATGGCCAGGATGTAGTCGTTGTGTGCCTCGGGCAAATACGAGTACTTCATGGTTGAGTTACCGATACCGCGGCCGAACAGTCCGCCCGAAGCAAACGCCATAATGGCGAGCGTTGCCTGATACCCGTCTCCATATTCATCTGCCCAAGGGTTCAAGAGAACCTGAATGCGCACCATACGGTACGGCTCGACGACAAGAGCGATCACGATGATGACGGCGCCAGCAAGAATCGCACCGATAATGAATTTTGGGTCAAGACCGGCAAAGAGCGCCATGCACATGATCGTCAACAGAATAATCAGGATGGTGCCAAAGTCGGGCTGAATAAAAATCAAGACGAGCGATATGCCCAAATATAAGCCCATGCCCTTAAGGAACTCATTGATGTTACCGCCGGGCGAAAACACGCGATCGAGCATGATGGCAGAATAGGCAATGGCAAACGGCTTGAGAAACTCCGATGGCTGAAACTGAATGCCGGCAATGCTCAGCCAACGCGTAGCGCCACGGCCGCCGCTACCAAAGAGGAACACCGCAAGCAGCAAGATCATCATAGCGATAAGGGCAAGTTTAAGCGCCCCTTCGCCAAACCAGCTATCGGGTGCAACGCGCGCGATGAACTCGAGGGCAGCAACACCGACGACAGTGAACATAAACTGCCGGAACAAAAAGTAGGTCGCGGAGTCGTTCTCGTGAAGCGCCTCGACTGAAGAAGCCGAGTACACCATAAGCAGGCCAAAACAGACCAGCGAGAACAGGCAGGTCAAAAAGACCAGGCGGGGTCGCATGATACGTGCGGGGACGCCGGCGATATAACGTTCGCCGATGCCCTGCGTGCGACGACCGGCGCGCGGCGTGATGCACTGCGAGGAAGCACGGTCCGAGTCGGGCCTCCTCATATTCTGTCGGGGGCTCTCCTCTCTCACCGGCAACCCCTATTCCATTTGCGTATTGGACGCAGCGGCAAGCTGGGCCACATAGTCCTTAAACACGCGACCGCGCTCCTCGTAGCCCGAGAACTCATCAAACGAAGAGCAGGCGGGCGACAGTAAGATCACATCGCCGCGGCTCGAGAGCGAACGGGCAACGTCCACGGCATCGCGCAGGTCGTCGGCCTGGGCGATATCGACATCACCGTCGACATCCGCCTCGTCCATAGCGGCGGTAAAGCGCTCGCGCGCGTCGCCAAAGCAGACCACCGAGCGAACGTTATCCATCACAACGCGGGCAAAGGACTCGAGCGGCGTGCCCTTATCGTGACCGCCGAGCAGCAAGATCACATCGTCATCGGGAAACGCCGTCAGGGCCTTTTCGACCGCATCGGTGTTCGTTGCCTTGGAATCGTTAACATAGCGCACGCCATCGATCTCGCCACAGGGCTCAACGCGGTGCTCCAGCGGCTGGAACGAGACCAGGCCGCGACACACACCGTCAACATCGGCGCCGACCGTCAGGGCCGCCGTGGCAGCACACAGGGCATTGATTACATTGTGATGGCCCGAAATCTTAAGCTCGGACGTATCGACGAGCGGGGTCTCGACGCCCTTCAGGCGAACGACCATCTTGCCATCGCGCACAAATGCGGCGTCCTCGCCCGCAGGCTCGTCAAAAGCAACCTTGCAGATGCGACGGCCCGGAACATAGATGTACTCATCGAACTCGTGGATACCGGCATCCTCGACGTCAACAATCACCAGGTCATCGTCGACCATATTCTCGAAGAGCTTAATCTTGGCGAGCGCATAGTTCTTATGGCTCTTATGCCAGCCCAGATGGTCGGGGGTAATGTTGAGCAGCACCGCCACACGGGGGTGAAGCTCCTGGGTCGTTGCGATCTGATAGCTCGAAAGCTCCGCCACAAACCACTCGTTATGCGCACGGCCATCGATCTCGTTCACCGGAGGCTCGCCAATGTTGCCGACAGCAACGCTCGCCTCGCCCGCTGCCTTAAGCAGGTAATCGGTCAGTGACGTGGTTGTCGTCTTGCCGTTGGTGCCCGTAATGGCAATCCAATTTTGGGGAGACAGACGGTAGGCAAACTCGGGCTCACCCATAATCTGGGCAGCGTGATCACGGCCAGCCTTAAAGAATGCCGAGAACTCCGAGATGCCCGGACACGTCACGCATACATCAAACGCGCCCTCGACCTGCTCGGTTCCGTAGACAAACGATGCCCCGTGCGCCTCGAGCGAGCGCGTGGCATCGTTGGGCTCGGACGTGCCGCCACCGTAAACGGTTACGGCACTCACACGCTCGGGATGTGCAAGCGCCCAGCGAGCGACATCAAGACCGGACTTACCCTGGCCCAAAACGAGCAGGCTAAAGACATCAGCAAGAGGCATGAAAGACCACTATCCCAACTGGAAGAACAACGCGAGGCCCAGGGCTCCGAAGGCCGCGGCGACAATCCAAAAACGGATGACGACCTTGGTCTCGGCCCAGCCCTTCTTTTCGAAATGATGATGAATGGGCGCCATAAGGAAGACGCGCTTGTGCGTAAAGTGGAAATAGACGACCTGGATCATGACCGACAGGGTCTCGACGATAAACAGACCGCCGATGATGAGGGAAACGACTTCGGTGTTGGTCATGATGGAGGTGCAGGCAAAAGCGGCACCCAGGGCAAGCGAGCCGGTATCGCCCATAAAGATGCTCGCCGGATAGCAGTTGAACCACAAAAATCCCAGGCAGGCGCCGGCGCACGCCGTGCAGAAGATGGACAGGTTCACATCGCCGTGCAAAAACGCCATGGCAGCCATGGCCAGCATGGCGATCATGGCGGTGCCGCCGGCAAGACCGTCCAAGCCGTCGGTGAGGTTTACGGCGTTGGAAAGGCCCGCGATCATCAGCCAGCAAAAGACAAGGTAGAGCCACGGAAAAGAGAGGCCGCAAATGGTGGTCGAGAGCACACCAAGGTCGATCGTCAGGCCACCGGGGAAACGAATCTCGGGGGCGACGCCGCACCAGTTGACGGCAAGCACGGTAAAGGTAACGCAGATGAGGGTAAGGCCAATCATCTTGGCGTGAGGCGTCAGGCCGAGCGAGCGGCCGTGCGTGACAGAAGTCAGGTCGTCGATGAGGCCAAGAACGCCGGTTGCCAGCGTGGCGAGCAGCACAAGCACGAGCTCGGTGGTGAGCTTTCCCATCAAAAGGCAGGTCAGCGAAACGGCAACCAGGATGATGACGCCACCCATGGTGGGCGTGCCCTGCTTAATCAGGTGACGCTTGGGGCCATCGGCGCGAACCTGCTGGCCGATGCCCTCGACCTTCAGGAGCTTAATCCACCACGGCATAAGCAGCATCGCGATGACGGCGGCGATGCCCAATCCCAAAAATGCCTGGTACGTAGGATACGAAGGATTGCCGAACATGGACTAGCACACACCTTCCACAAAGCGATCGAGCTCAACGAAGCGTGAGCCCTTGACCAGCACGACATCATGCTGCTCAAGAGCGCCGCCCATACGGTCGAGCACCTGCTGATAGTCGGAGAACACCTGAATGCGGTCCTCATCCATACCCATCATGCGCGCGGCCTCGGCCATACGCTGGGCAAGCTCACCGCCGACACATGCGAGCATATCGAGCTTCTTGGCCGCCGCATAGGCGCCCACCAGCTCATGCATGCGAGGAGCCTCGTCGCCCATCTCGCCCATCTCGCCCAGAACCGCCATGCGCGAACCCGTGCACGAAAGCGAACACAGCAGGTCGAGGCCGGCTGCCATCGATTCGGCACTGGCGTTATATGAGTCGTCGATGACGCGAGCGCCGCTCTTGGCGCGCTTGATTTCCTGGCGATGCCCGGTAACCGTAAGACCCCTAAAGGCGGCATCGATCTGCTCGGGCGTCACGCCAAGACGATAGGCAACCGCCGCGGCCTTGACGGCATTGGGAACGGACTGCGCGCCGGGAATGGCAAGCAGTGTGTCGATAGTCTCGCCCAAGCCAAAATCGAGCGTAAAGACCGGGCGTCCCTCGTCATCAATGCGAATGTCGCACGCACGGACCTCATCGTCGTCCGAGACGCCCGCAAGCATCACGTCGACGCCCGCAGGCGCGGCAAAGGTGTCGCGGATGAACGGAGTAAAGTCGTCCTCACCACCCAAAACCAGCAACGGGAGAAGGTCTCCGGCGGCGCACATGCCGCCAACAATCTCGGATTTGGCACGAGCGATATTCTCGCGACTGCCCAGAATACCGATATGGGAGGTGCCGATCTTGGTCACAATGGCAAGGTTGGGATTGGCGGACTGAGACATGCGCTCAATCTCGTGGAAATGGTTCATGCCCATCTCGAGCACCAGAACCTCGGTGTCGGCAGGGGCCGCCAGCACCGTGAGCGGCATACCGATCAGGTTGTTGTAGTTACCCTTGGTTGCCCAAACGCGATAGCGCTTGGCGAGCACCGCGGCGAGCACGTCCTTGGTCGTCGTCTTGCCGATAGAGCCGGTAATGCCAATTACCAGGCAGCCAAGCTCCAAACGATAAGCGTGAGCCAGGCGCAGCAAAAACTCCTCGGGGTCATCGGTATGCAGGATGGCGCAGCCCTTCTCATGGGCCAGCGAAAGCAGCTCGGCATCGGGCTCGCGCGTCATCACGACGGCGCCGGCACCCGACTCGATGGCACGGGAAGCAAAGTCGTTGCCGTCGACCTTTTCACCCGGGAAGGCGACGAATATCGTGCCCTCCTCAACCTGGCGCGAGTCGATAACGCAACCGCGGCACACCCGATCGGCTTCTCCCGTCACGGTTCGGGCCCCTGTTGCGGCCGCGAGGTTGTTGACGGCGATCTCTATCATTGCAGCTCCCCTGTAAACCTAATAATGCTATCGGCGTATTGTATCCCAGCGCCGCACATGCGTGGTGCAGGGCATGTGAACACCCTCATATGGGACAACAAACCACGCCCCAAAGATTGTAACCCCCTACTTCGTGTGCGGGATACCCAGCACGTCGAGCGCGTTGGCCATAATGGACTGGAACGGCACCGCAGCGGCATCTGAGCCGCTCGGCGTTCCGTCGAGCGTGATATAGCACAGCACCTTGGGCGATTGTGCCGGTGCAAAGCCCATAAAGGACGACATGTAGTTCTCCTTGAGGTAGCCGCCGTTCTCGTCGGCACGTTCGGCCGTACCGGTCTTACCCGCCACGTCATAGCCGTCAACCGCGCCGCCAACGCCCGTTCCCTCGGACACGACCGTCTGCATGCACGATGTCACCTGGGATGCGGCATCCTCAGAAATCGCGCGCTCGCCTTCGCCCCAGTCCTTCTCGTCGCCCTTGCTGGACTTATAGAAGTGCGGGGTCATCATCACGCCGCCGTTGGCGATACCGCCCACGGCACGTGCGACCTCAATCGGCGAGACGGACAGTGCCTGTCCAAAGCTCATCGAGCCCAGCGTGGCGCCGTCATACTGGTCACGCTCCTTGACGATACCCAGGCTCTCGCCCGGAAAATCGACACCCGAGCTGTGACCGATGCCCCACTTGTCCACATAGGCGGCAAAGTCGTCGGCACCGATCTTGCGCCCCACTAGGACAAAGCCCACGTTGGACGAACGGCGCATCATCTCGCGCACATCCATGGTCATGGCATAGTCGCGCTTGTCGGCATCGGTGACGGTATCGTCGCCCACCTTAATGCTCGCCGGCACCTCAAACGACGTACTCGATCGCACGACGCCCAAGTCGAAGCCGGCGCCCGCCACGAGCGTCTTAAAGACCGAGCCGGGCTCGTAGGCGTCGGTGACCAGACGCAGGTTCATATCCTCGGTCTTGGCGTTCTCCAGATCGGTCTGGTCGTAGGTCGGGTACGAGCAGGCTGCCAAGATCTCGCCTGTCGTAGGATCGGTGACCAGCGCCGAGCCGTTCTTGGCCTTAGTCTTCTCAACTGCCTCTGCCAGGGCATCCTCGGCCGCTCGCTGGATATTGACGTCGAGCGTCGTCACGATGTCAACGCCGTCGACCGCAGCCACCTTTTTATAGGCACCGCCCGCGATATAGCTGCCGTCCCTCGCGCGCTCGCGTACGAGAGAACCGTTCGTGCCGGTCAGAAGCTTGTTGTATTGCTTTTCGAGACCCGTCAAGCCGTCGTTGTCTACATTCACTACACCCAGCACCTGCGATGCCAGATTGCCGTATGGATATACGCGCTTCATGGCCTGCTCATAAAGCACGCCGGGCAGGTTCTTCTTCTCCAGCGCCGCAACATCGTCTTCGTCCACCTGACGCTTGATATACACCCAGGTTCCATCGGACTCAACGAGCTTGCGGCAGGTCTTTTTATCGATTCCAGTTGCCTTGACCAGCGCCGACACCGTCTTGTCAACATCCTCGACAAGCTGCGGGTTCACGGCGATGTTGCGACATTCGACCGACGACGCCAACACGTTGCCGTTGCGGTCGTAGATGGTGCCGCGTTTGGCATAGAGGGTCTGCGCAAGCAGGCGGCGCGCATCGGCACGCTCGCGCAGTTTATCGGCTTCGACAATTTGATAGTCGGCAAGGCGAAAGACACCCAAGCCCAAGCCAAGCCCGATGAAGCCCATGACGGCTTTGCGGCGAGGCAGAGGCGCGCCTGTGAGCCATTCGGTCGACGAACTCTTGCGCGACCTGGTGTTATGCACTTGAGGGCCGCCCGAGCCGCGAAGTCGCGACGCCGGGTCGTTGCCACGGGACTGCCCGGCGTTGTAAGATTGCCGACCCGTTCCTTGATAACCAGAACGTCCCCGCGACGAGGGACGTCCAGAACCGCGGCCCCCATCGGAACCGCGGCGATAGTCATTTGTCATACTCAGCTACCGTCTTGCTACTGAGCGGTCGCGGTCGCGTTGGCGCCCGCGGCTGCATCCTGCGAAAAGTCAAGTGTAACGCTCTCGCTGGGCTCCACCATGCCATAAGCGCCCGCAAGGTCGCGAATGCGCGTGTCGGCGCCATAGACCGAATGCATGACCTCCAGGTCGGAGCTCTCATCGGTCGCCTTTTCGAGCGTGCTGGTAAGCTCGGCGTTGCTGTTGAGCACCTGGGCCGTAACGCCGGCGAGCGCCACGCGGGCGACGCCGATCGTCATGAAGATAGCCGCAATGATGCAAAACGTTTTAAGAACGCTCATGAAAACCGGGCTTACCGCCTGGTTTGCCTGACGGCCCGCGCCCGTGTAGACATCAAAGCGCGGCGCGCGCTGCTCACGGGGAGCAACGGGGGCCTGCGGCGTCTCACGATAGGCGGGCATGGCGTTCATATCATAGGCGAGTGCTGCGCTTGAAGTGTTGTAGCCCATGATATGCCGCCTCCCATCCCGAGTACGTTGGTAGTGTGTTTAAGCTTCGTTTATGGTGCGAGCGGGAGGTCCAATATCGCGCGGTCGCGCCTACAGACGCTGCGCCACGCGGATTTTGGCTGATCTCGCCCGAGGGTTGCGCTCAACCTCATCAGGCTGGGCAACCAAGGGTTTGCGGGTGATGACCTTGAGTATCGGCACGTTGCCGCACACGCACACCGGAATCTCCGGCGGACACGTGCACCCCTGGCTCATCTCCTTAAAGTGGTTCTTTACGATACGGTCCTCGAGCGAGTGATACGAGATGACGCAGATACGTCCGCCCGGGTTGAGCCACCTGGTGGCGGCATCAAGCCCTCGTTCGAGCACATCGAGCTCGTGATTGACCTCGATGCGAATGGCCTGGAAACTTTTCTTGGCCGGGTGTCCGCCATGCCGACGAGCGGCAGCCGGGATACCCGCCTTGATGATCTCGACAAATTGGCCGGTGGTTTCGATCGGTTCTTGCTCGCGGCGGCGCACGATCTCGCGCGCGATCTGCGAGGCGAACTTCTCTTCGCCGTAGACGCGTAGAATCCGGGCGAGGTCGTGTTCGTTATAGGTGTTGATGACCTCAGCTGCGTTTAAGGTGTTATTACCCGGATCCATCCGCATGTCCAATGGGGCGTCCTCGTTATACGAAAAGCCCCTGCCAGGGATATCGAGTTGCGGCGACGAAACGCCCA
This sequence comes from uncultured Collinsella sp., assembly GCA_900553475.1. Taxonomy (GTDB): domain Bacteria; phylum Actinomycetota; class Coriobacteriia; order Coriobacteriales; family Coriobacteriaceae; genus Collinsella. Next base: position 8,521 of record USEF01000052.1, read on the forward strand.
AATCGAACAGGAAGCCATCGACCCCGGGCACCTCGGCCGAGCAAAGCAGCTCGTCCAAGTCGCCGAAGTTGCCCTTCAGCAGCTGGTGCGGAACGCCGGGAACCTCGCGGTCCAGACGGGCGCCAGCGGCTTCGAGGGCCATGTCGTCCTGATCGACGCCGAGCAAAAGGCCCGTCTCCCCCACCTGCGCGGCCATCTTTACCGAATGGCCGGCACCGCCAAGGGTGCAATCGCAGACAACGGAGCCGCTCTTTAGCCGCAGCGACTCAAGCACTTCGCCGAGCATGACAGGTTCATGCCGATATTCTTGTGTCAAGATCCCACGCTCCATCCGTTACCCGTGCCTTGCCCTTACGAGAAGAAGAGGTCCAGCAGGGCCTCATCGTCATCGTCCTCATCGGCCGCGGCGCGATCCCAAACCTCAAGGTGGTCGTAGTTGCCCACAACCGTGACCTCGCGGTCGAGGTTCGCCTGCTTGCGGAGAGACTCGGAAAGACCGATACGACCGGCGCTGTCCACGTCCATCGACGTGGTGCGCTTGTTGATCGCCCTCATGAGCTTCTGGTCATTAATGTCACGCGGGTTAAAACCCTCGTGGCCCTCACGACCCGCGAAGAGTCCTTCGACCCACTTATCGAAGGCCTCGGCAGAGAACACGTACAGAGCATCGACATCCAGGGCTTTGAACACGCGAACGTGCTCTCCAAGCTCCTCGCGAAGGGGTGCAGGCAGGGACAGACGACCTTTTGCATCGAGATTGCGCTCGTATGCACCCGTCATTCCCATGTGCGCCCTCCCCTCGGTTACTCAGATGGCACG
>USEF01000053.1 GCA_900553475.1 uncultured Collinsella sp.
CGGCAATGGCGGTCTTGCCCACACCGGCTTCGCCGATGAGGCAGGGGTTGTTCTTCTGGCGGCGGCTCAGGATCTGGATGGTGCGGTAGATCTCCCGGTCGCGGCCGATGATATCATCCAGCTTCCCCTCCCGGGCTTTGCGGGTCAGGTTCTCGCAGTAGGTATCCAAAAACTTGCGGCGGGGCGGCTTTTTCTCATTTTTGCCCGCCTTCTTTTCGTTTTTACCGTTCTGGGCACCGCCGTTCACCCCCAGCGGGAAGGTGGCGCTGGAACCGGGCACAAGGTCGCCGTCCTCCTCGCTCTGGTCCGGCTGGCCCATGCCCATCATCATGGAGAAGGGGTTCATGTTGCTCATGTCCCCCATCTCCTGCATCATGTTTTCCATCCGGTCTTCCATGGCATCCATGTCCTCATCAGACATACCAAACTGCTTCATCAGATCATCGACCGGTTTGATGTGCATCTCCCGGGCACAGTGCAGGCAGTACCCCTCGTTTTTCATCTGGCCATTTTCCATCCGCTGGACAAAAATAATGGCAGGCCGCTTCTGGCATCGAATGCAGACCATTGTTCCTCCTTTTCCCTCCCCGCTCAGACAAACGGGTTGAACACATTGAATACTTTATAGTAAAGGCTGCCGCTCATCACCGTGTCGTTGAGCATGGTGAGGTTGCCGCCGGTGATCACAATGAGCGCCCAGACCACGCAGAGCACCAGATAGATGTCCACAAGGCTGGCAATGCCGCCCACGCCCCAGCCCAGCCAGTGGTTCACTGCACCGATCACGGGCAGCTTGTTCACCAGCCCCAGCACCGTGACCAGCAGGCTGACCAGCATCCGCAGCAGGGCAAACGCCACAAAGAACAGCACCAGCGAGATCACCGGGGTCAGCAGCGGAGCCAGCACCTTCTGGACGATGGTATCCGCCAGCACAACGGCGTTGTCATTGAGGACGGCAGAGATGGAGCGCTCGCAGGCATCCACGATGGATGCCCGGAACGCCTCGGGCAGAAAGCCCGCGTACCGCTGGGCAATGCCATCCAGACTGACGGCTCCCCCGGCGGCGATATTGGCAGCAATCTGGTCCCGGAAGCTTCCGGCGAGGAAGCGCTCGAACACCTGCCCGGCTGCCCAGCCTGAAAAGGCTTTGGCACCGAACAGGCTGATGAGGCTGCCCGTCAGCTGCACCACCGAGGCCAGAAAGCCTTTGCGGGCATACCGGACGGCCAGCACCAGCCAAACCACCGTACATAGGATATCAAAAATAAATGACGGATTCTTGAACATACGTTTAACCTTATTAAACCTCTCAGTCGCCTGCGGCGACAGCTCCCCTAATAGGGGAGCCAAGTTTACGATACAGCCTTCTTGCCTCTCCTATTAGGAGAGGTGGCAATGCGAAGCATTGACGGAGAGGTTTAGCTCTCAGGAATCTCCAACTTCTGCACCGTGTTGCCGCTGAACAGCAGCAGATCCTTGCTGTTGGCCAGCAATGCCTGCGGGCTGGTGTCAAGGTTCTGGCTCCACTGCTGGGTGCCGGACGCATCAAAGCACTCCACGGCGTTATCGGCCAGCAGATAGAACAGGTTCCCCGCCCGGACAATGGAATTGGCCGCCGAGACAGCGGCGCTGAACTGGACGTTCAGGTTTTTGTCCAGCGTCACAGCCTGAGAGACCTGTCCCGATGCCAGCAGCAGGGCCACATTGCCTGCCGCGTCCACCGAAACATCTTTCAGCTCCGTGCCCGCAAAATCATAGACTGCACGCTCGCCGCCGCCCGCATTGTAGAGCACAGCCCTGGTATCGTAGACAGCCAGGATCGTGGAAGCAGAGGTCCACCCCAGCCACTGGGGCACGCCGCCCTGATTCACCAGACTGACGGGATCGCCCGATGCCAGATTGATGAGGTAGAGGTTGGTCATCACCTGTCCCCCGCTGACGGTGACGGCCGCCGCCAGCTTCCGGCTGTCGGGGGAAAAGGCCATCCGCAGGGGGGTGCCGTCGTTGGAGGTCATGCTCCAGCTGAGCTGCTGCTCCATGGAGGGGCTGTATACCAGCAGCTTCGCCATGCTGGTCTGGTCCTCCGTGACCACGGCCAGCGTACCGTTGTCCGACATGGCGCAGAGGAAAATGCTGTTTTCCAGCTGCTTGGTGTAAAGGTTCTGGGTGCGGCTCTCAACCCGCAGCTCGTTTCCGGAGCGGTTGTAGAGGACAAAGCGGGTCTTGCCCGCGGCCAGCGCCGGGCGGGCATAGCCGCTCTGGATGCTGTTCAGCTTTTTGCCGGTGCGCGACCAGACCACACAGCCCTCATCCCCCAGCTCCACAAAGCTGCCGGTCAGGGGGGCCATCTGCTCCAGCTCGGCCACACCGGTCTGCTGGGGCCAGCCGGAGCCGGGCAGCAGGGCAATGCGGGCCGTATCGGTCAGGTCCTTCAGGGCCGCCACCGAGCTGCCCGCGATGCCGGTGGCAAACAGCACCACCGCCGTCAGCAGCACCAGCAGCACCGCCGTGCGGCGGATGCGCCTGTTCCGCACACGCTGGCGGGCAGCTTCCAGATATTCGACCCGCCCTTCCGAAAGCGGCTCGTCACTCTCGGTCGAACGATGCTTCTTTCTCATGGATATCTCTCCTTTGCGAAACCTCTCAGTCACCTACGGTGACAGCTCCCCTAGCAGGGGAGCCAAGTTTACGCTGCCATTTTCTTGCCTCTCCTATCAGGAGAGGTGGCAATGCAAAGCATTGACGGAGAGGTTCACCCTTCGTAATCTACACGTTTCAAAAATAGCCCTTTCGCGGGCAGCGTCGGCCCGGCCTGGCTGCGGTCCCGGCTGGCAAGGATGCCGGGAATGGCATCGGGCTGCATCCGGCCCGCGCCCACCTCACACAGGGTGCCTGCCAGAATGCGCACCATGTTATAGAGGTAGCCGTCCGCCGTCACCTCAATGTCCACCTCGTCGCCCTTCCGGGTCACATGGCAGTCGGTGATGGTGCGCACGGTATCTCCGTGGGCAGCAGCAGAGGAACCCGCCGCGCACAGGGCCAGAAAATCGTGCTTTCCCACAAACTGTTCCGCCGCCCTCTGCATGGCATCCACATCCAGCCGCCGGGGCATCCGGGTGTAATATTTTTCATCAAAAGGCGAATCGATGGGGTGGTTGTGGATGCGGTACAGGTAGGTCTTGGTATGGGCGGCATAGCGGGCGTGGAACTCCTCCGGCACCACCCGGGCGCACAGCACCCGGATATCCGGGGGCAGGTGCTGGTTGATGGCCAACGGCAGCTTTTCGGGGGGGATGCGGGTCTCCGCGTGGAAGTTCAGCGCAAAGCCCAGCGCGTGGACCCCGGCATCGGTGCGGCTGCACCCCTTGATATCGGGGCGGCTGTGGAGCACCGCTTCCAGCCCATCCTGAAAGGTCTGGGCCACGCTCCGCCCGTTGGGCTGCACCTGAAAGCCGCAATAGTTGGTGCCGTCGTAGGCAAGGGTCAGTAGATAGTTCTGCATGGAACTCCTTCCGTCACGGCTTTGCCGTGCCACCTCCCTCAAAGAGGGAGGCTTTTGGGGCGAGAAGCAAAACTCTGCCACCTAAATAATACAGCCCCCGCAGAACCGTGTGCATCGGTGCACGGTTTCGCGGGGGCTGTTTGTCATCTTATCGGTTGTTTTCCTGAATGTAAGCCCAGATGTCCTCCGGCACGGCGGCCAGGGCGTCGGCTCCGGCGGCGGTCAGCTCTGCGCGGCCGCGGAAGCCCCAGCTGACGCCCGCGCTCTTAAGGCCGGCGTTGTGACCGGTCAGGATATCGACATTGGAATCGCCCACATAGAGCGTGGTTGCCGGATTGGCGCCCAGCTCCTCCATCACATGCAGCGTGACGGGTGCTTCGGGCTTGGGCGGAAACGCATCAACACGGCCCTGTACCAGCGCAAAGCGCTCGGAACCAAAGTATTTTTCGATAAGCGGAGCCGCCGAGACGTGGTCCTTGTTAGTGAGCACGGCTAGCTGCACACCCGCGGCGCGCAGGCGGTCGAGCATCTCGATTGTGCCGGCATAGGGGGCGGTGTGGTCCTCCTTGTGCTCGCCGTAGTAAGCCCTAAACTCGGCAAGCGTCTGCTCAAACATACGGCTGTCGCCCGCATACTCGGCAGGCATAAAACGCTCAACCAGCTTGAGCATGCCGTTTCCCACCTTGTAGCGGTACTCGTCGACGGCAAACGTGGGCCAGCCGTGCGTCTCGCAGGTATGGTTGCCGGCGGCCGCCAGGTCCTCGAGCGTGTTGAGGATGGTGCCGTCCAGGTCAAAGATCACATGGGAAAAAGCTGCTGCCATGAAAGCTCCCGTCATTGGATTTAAAACGCACCTCATAATACTGGGCTTCCGCGTTGGGCGTGCTTGGAATCTGAACATCTCCAGGGATACCAAGCCGCATCGCGCCGACCGTGCGGTTCCGCCCTAGCAAATTCTCGGCAGCTGCTCTCCCACGAGCATGTCGAGGATACGGGTCGAGTCCCAGCCGGTGCGCACGCGCACAGCGGGACGGGCACCCTCGGCAAGCGGCAGCACGCGACCGATGATGGCGGCATTCTCGCCGTAGCGGGCGGCGCGCATGGCGCTCAGCGCGGCATCGGCTTGCTCGGCCGGCACCACGGCGACCATCTTGCCCTCGTTTGCCACCTGCAGCACATCGTAGCCGAGCATCTCGCAGGCGGCCTGCACGTCGGGACGCACGGGCACGGCATCCTCGTCAACCTCCATGGCAACACCGCTTGCCTGGGCAAACTCGTTGAGCGTGGACGCCAGGCCACCGCGCGTGGGGTCGCGAAAGCAACGCGTGCCGGGCGCTGCGGCCAGAACGTCGGCAATCAGGTGGTTGAGCGGCGCGGCGTCGCTTTCTATCGTGCTCGAAAACGCCAGGCCCTCGCGCTGGCTCATGATGGCGATGCCGTGGTCGCCCAACGTACCCGACACCAGGATGACATCGCCGGGCTGGCAGTTTGCGCCGCTGAGCGCCACGCCCGCAGGCACCTCGCCCACGCCGGCGGTATTGATGTAGACGCCGTCGGCCCCGCCGCGCTCGACCACCTTGGTGTCGCCCGTGATTATGGACACGCCCGCCTCGCGTGCCGTCTCGGCCATCGTCTGCACAATCTGGCGGAGCCTATCCATGGGATAGCCCTCTTCGAGGATAAAGCCGCACGATAGGTAGCGCACGTTGGCGCCCGAGGTCGCGACGTCGTTGACGGTTCCGCACACGGCGAGGCGGCCGATGTTGCCACCGGGGAAGAACTGCGGCGAGACTACAAAGCTGTCGGTCGACATGGCGATGCGCCCGCTCGCGGGCAGCGCGGCGACGCCGGCGTCGTTGCCTTCGAGCAGCTCGGGCGACCCAAAGGCATCCAAAAAGACCTCATCGATGATGCGTTTCATCATCTGGCCGCCGGAGCCGTGGCCCAGCAGGACGGTGCTATCGGTAACGCTATGGGACATATCGAAAACTCCAATCGTGGGTGGTGCCGGTGTGCGGGTGTGTCCGGGCTAGTCGCGGTAGCGGTAGTACGCCGCGCAGCTGCCCTCGGAGCTCACCATGCACGGGCCGACGGGGTGCTCGGGCGTGCAGGTGCGGCCAAAGAGCGGGCAGTTGCTCGGCGTAATGGCCCCGCGCAGCACGTCGCCGCAGCGGCACCCGCGCGGCTCGACCGTCGCCTCAACGGGCGCGTCAAAGCGAGCGCGGGCATCAAAGCGCGAGAACTCGGGGCGGATGGAAAGGCCCGAGTTGGCAATCAGCCCCAGCCCGCGCCACGTGGTATCGCACGGCTCAAATACCTGCTCGACCAGCTGGCGCGCCACAGGATTGCCGTCGGCATTGACGCCGCGACGGTAGGCGTTGTCGATCGCGGGCTGCCCCTCAACAACCATCTGGACCAGCATGCAGATACCCTGCAAGATGTCGACCGGCTCAAATCCCGTTACCACGCCTGGAGTCTTAAACTCGTCGACCAAAAAGCCAAAGGGGGCTAAGCCCGTGATGGTGGCGACGTGGCCCGGCAGGATAAAGCCGTCGATGGTGGTCTCGGGATCGTTGGCGATGGCGCGCAACGCCGGCGGCGTGGTCTTGTGGGCGCAATAGACCGAGAAGTTCAAAAGCCCGCGCGCCTCGGCCTCCAAGATGGCGGCGGCGATGGTGGGCGTCGTAGTCTCAAAGCCCACGCCCATAAAAATGACCGGGCGATCAGGGTTTTGCTCGGCAATGTCGAGCGCGTCGAGCGGGGAGTACACAATGCGAATATCGCGCCCCGCCGCCTTTTGCGCAGCGAGCGAGGTGGATGATCCGGGCACGCGCATCATGTCGCCAAAGGTGGTGATGATGGCGCCGTCTATGTTGGCGAGCGCGATTGCGTGGTCGATGTCGCGGTTGGCGGTGACGCAGACGGGGCAGCCCGGGCCGCTCAGCAGCTCGAGCCCTGCCGGCATAATGGAGCGAAAGCCATAGCGCCCGATGCTCACGGTATGCGTGCCGCAGACTTCCATAAGGTTGATGGTGCGGTCGCCGACAAGCTCATGAATGCGCTCGATGAGCTCGCGAGCCAGCTTGGGATCGCGGAATGCCGAGAAATCGATACCGGAGCGAGCCGGCTGCTCGGGCGCCACTAGTAAGCCTCCGCCGGGTTGGTGGCCAGCTGGTCTTCTTCGACCAGCTCGGACATGGCATTAACAAGCTCGAGCGTTTCCTGTGCTTCCTGCTCGTCGACAATCTGGATGCCAAAGCCGGCGTGTACGAGAATATAGTCGCCAACCTGCGCCGTCGGCACGAGTCTCAGCGAAACAGGGCGCTCGATGCCCATCATGTCGACGGTGGCCTTGAGGTCATCGTCGCGTTTGACTACTTTACCGGGAACGGCAAGGCACATAATGTTCCTCTTTTATACGCTTTGCGCTGGATGGGCGCTGGATAATCCATCGTTTGATGGTAGCGCTCGCGGGGGCTGCGGGCAAACGCGCTACACCTGTGAGACGGCGGCTTGCGGGTTGGCCAAACAGCCTATTGCGGTGCGACTTGTGCGAGGCGAGTGCGTGCGACTGCCGCCTGACCGTAGGCGATGCAGCCGTCGTTAACGGGCACGGTTTGGGGAACCAAGACCGTAAGGCCTGCGTCTTTAAGCTCGCGGGTGAGGAGCTGAAGCAAAAGTTGGTTCATGAACACGCCGCCCGAGAGCGCGACGGTATCGATGTCTTCGCGCGCGCAGATTTCGCGTGCGATTCGTGCCGAAGAGCGCGCGACGGCGACATGGAAGTCGAGTGCGAGCCTGTCGGCGGGCGCTCCGGCTTCAATTCCTCCCAAAAGTGCCTCAAAGAGTGCTTTCTGGTCCAGAACATAGGGGCCGTCCAGCCACGATGGGCCAGATGCGAAATAGCCGGCGTTGTCGTCGGGAAAATGGGCGATTTCGTTGTCGAGCGCGCGCCAGGCGGCAGCCTCAAGCTCGATGGCGGGTTCGCCCTCGTAGGTTGCCTTGTCGCAGATGCCCAGAATTGCTGCCGCGGCATCAAAGAGACGCCCCATGCTGCTGGTACGCGGGCTGTTGATGCCGCGCTCGATCATGGTGGCTGTCACGCTGCGCGTTTGCTCGTCGAGGCTGTCCAAAAGCCGAGCGGCGCCTGGGTGCTCGAGCAGGCCGAGCTCACTGAGCAGGGCAAAGGCGTTGCGGCGGGCGTCGCGCACGGAGGCCGCCCCACCGGGGAGCGCCCAGGTGCGCAAATGCGCGGCGCGCTCAAAGCCGCCAAGGCTGGCAACAAGAAACTCGCCGCCCCAAATGGTCCCATCGGTGCCGGCGCCGGTGCCGTCAAAGGCGATGCCAAGGACGCGCGCGTCGGTTGTAAGCTGGCCCGCGGCGATGGCCTCGGCCATTACGCTCGCGATATGCGCATGATGGTGCTGCACCTCGACGAGCGGCAGATTGCATTTTCGCGCCTGCTCGCGCGCCCACTGGCCCGATAGATAGCTGGGGTGTACATCGCAGGCCAAGGCGGCGGGCGCCAAATCAAAGAGATCTTCCAAGCGCGTGCGCGCGGCGTTCCAGGCATCGAAGGTCCCGCCGTTTTCAACATCGCCGATATGTTGCGACGCAAAACAGGTTGCCTTGCCGTTCGTCCCTTCACGCGTGAGCGCAATCGTGGCCTTTTGTTGTGGCCCGCAGGCAAGCACGCAGGACGGAGCGCGGTCGAGCGCCGGCAACGGTAGCGGCTGGGGTGCATATCCGCGAGCGCGGCGCACGGGCATAACGGTGCCGTCAACCACGCGCACCACGGAATCGTCATAGCGTGAGAGGATCGCGCGGTCGTTACCGAGCAACGCGTCGGCGATGCCGGCAGCAACGAGGTGTTCCCAGGCAAGGTCGTCGTCGGTCTCGATGGGTTCTTCGCTCAGGTTTCCGCTGGTCATGACGAGCGCGTGCATACCGCAGGCTTCTGCCGCGGCGAGCAACAGATGCTGAAGCGGCGTATAGGGGAGCATGACGCCGAGCTCGGGCAAGTCGTGTGCGACAGATGGCGCGAGGGCGAGGATGTCGGGGGAGCCGCCGTTGCCCTCGCCAACAGTGCGCCGGCGCAGCAGCACGATGGGGCGGATACTGCCAGCGAGCAGATCGCGTTCAGCATCGTCGATATGACACAGGCGCTCGGTATCAGCAAGACTGCGCACCATGACGGCAAGTGGTTTGTTGCTGCGGCGTTTGCGACGGCGCAACTCGGCCACCGCTTGCTCGTTGGCAGCGTCACAGGCTAGATGGAATCCGCCCAGGCCCTTGATGGCGACGATGTCACCACTGGCCAGCAGCTCAACGCAGCGCTCGATGATAGCGTCGCTGGCCTCGCGTGTGGTGCCGACGGCCGGTGTCGCGGACGAATTCCCGCACGCATCGCCGTTTACAGCCTCGCGCCACGTAATATGCGGCCCGCAATCAAAGCAGGCATCGGGTTGCGCGTGAAAACGCCGGTCGAGTGGGTCGGCATACTCCGCGGCACACCTGGGACACATGGGAAAACAATCCATCGAGGTAGCCGCTCGGTCATAAGGCAGCGACCGGATGATGGTAAAGCGTGGGCCGCAGTTAGTGCAGTTGATAAAGGGGTAGTGATAGCGTCGGTCGGCGGGATCGAACAATTCGCGCAGGCAATCGTCACAGGTAGCGATGTCG
>USEF01000054.1 GCA_900553475.1 uncultured Collinsella sp.
AACGGATGCGGGCCGACCGTTTTCTGTCTAAGCCCGTGCTGTTAGCGCTTGTCTCGTTGAGCGGGCGAGGTTCGCGTGTGAGCGGTAAGTTCTATTCCAAAATGGAATACAGTGGGCTTAAGCTGGAATTGATGTCCGGGTACCTGCTTTTCTAGAATGTTTTCAACAAGATGAAAGGCGGTTCCAACCAATGATTATCGATGCAAATTCCTACTGGTTCGACGAGCACATCTTTCATGACGAGACGCTCTGCGAACAGTTTTTGGCCGAGGTACCCCGCGCCTATGACACCGAAGGCTATCTAACCATGAATTCCGCCGGCAAACGACAGATCGTGATCGAGATGCCCGCCGGTTCTCCGGGTCTTAACTACATTGAGGGCGACTACACCCTCGAGAAGCGCTTGGCCGATATGGATGAGGCGGGGGTCGACAAGGCGATCCTCAAGCTCCCCGGTTGTCACGAGTGGATGTCGCTCGAGATGTGCCGGCGTTTCAACGACGGTATGGCTGCTGACGCGAAGGCGTCAAGTGGCCGTCTGATTCCGCTTGTCGCTGTGCCGCCCTTTGGCACCAAAGCGAATTTGGAGGAGCTCGATCGCAGGCTCGACGATGGTTTTGCGGGTGTGCAGCTCTGCGCTCACTACGGCAAGCGCTATCTCGACGACCAGGTCTTCTCGAGCTTTTTCGAGCACCTGAACGAACGCCATGTCACCGTTTACGTGCACCATGTTCCCGTGCCGGTCGAGAACGAATCGCTTCTCGCGTACGACAACCTTCGCCGCTCTTATGGCCGCTGCGTCGACCAAACTACGGCGATCGGCCGAGAGATCTTTGGCGATTTCTTTGAGCGCTACCCCAATATCAAGATGGTCCACTCCATGCTCGGCGGCGCATACTTTGCGTTCAAGGAGATGCTGCTGCCTCATGGTCCCAAGCGCCCTGATGCTTCGGGTCGCTTCCAGGCCGATATCGAGACGGTCTCCAAGCGTCTTGAGAACAACGTCTATTTCGACATGTCCCATGCTCAGCCCTGGGGCGAAACGCTTCTTGCCTGTGCGGTTGAAGTCCTTGGTGCAGACCATATTGTCTTTGGTACGAGTTATCCCGTTAAACGCGAGTGGCTAACAGGGGGTGTCGCCTGCGTCCGCGCCACAGATTTAAGTGATACGGACAAGGACCTTATGCTTGGCGGCACGGCACAGCGCTTGTACGGCATCGAGTGAGCGACAGATAAAGGAGGGCGTTCGCCATGGATAAGGGAGAGATGAAGGCCGGAGCCGCCCGGGTGGCCATTAACTTAGAGGACGTATTGCCGTTCGACGGTTTCGACGCACTCCGTCATGAAATCTTTGCCCGTGCCTTCGTGGTCGAAGGGATGGGGCGGCGCGCTTGCATCCTTTCACTTGAGGTTACCTCGATCGCTCCGGCCCTACTCGTCGATCTGCGTGAGGTTGTCAAGGATGTCTCCAATTGCGACGGCGCCTTTTCTTGGGTGGTCCCGACCCACACGTTTTCTGCGCCTCACGTGCGCACCCCTGGGCATCTGGCCGACACCGATGCCCGCGATCGAAATGAGCGCTATCGTGCCGCGCTCATCGCCGCGACACGCGCGGCCGTTGAGCAGGCGGTTGCGGGCATTCGCTCTGTCACGCTCGCCTCGGCGGAGGGCTACTGTCCTGTGAACGTTAACCGCGACATTGAGACACCGGCCGGCTGGTGGCTGGGAGTAGACCCCAAGGGGTTTGCCGACCACGCGATGCCCGTACTTGTCGCGAGGGATGCCGAGGACGGGCTCGTTGCCATGCTTGCGACGGCTGATGTCCAGTCTTCCGTGCTCGACGGATCGCACGATTCTCAGGGGAAGCGCTTGGTGAGCGGGGACCTCTTTGGCTTTGCCGCCATGGCTCTCGAGCGCGAATTGGGCGGAGTCGTGTTGCTGCTACCCGGTGCCGCGGGGGATCAGAGTCCGGCGGAGCGCGCCGTAACCGTTGCGTTCGATTCGACCGGGGCGAAGCAAACGTTAGATGCTCACGAGAGTGGATATCGCATGCTGCATCGACAGGGTCGCGCTATGAGCGATGCGTTGATTGAGGCCGTCCGTGCGGCGCGTGAGGACGATGCCATCGGCGTCGATGCTCGCACGGTCGACGTCCTTTTGCCCGCCCAGACGCGCGCCGACTTCTGCTCATTGGCCCCGCATCGAACTTATGAGTTTCATGCGGCAGGCGAACAGCGTACGAGGGTCTATTTACTTCGGCTGGGAAATGTCGAGTTCGTTGGTATCCAGCCCGAGGTTTCGAGCTCGTTTGGCGCCGCCGTGCGCGCCGCCCGATTCTGCCCCGTGCTCTTTGCCACGCTTGTCAACGGAGGGCAAAAGTATCTGCCGGCCCCCGATGCGTACGAGAAAATCACCTATGAGGCCATGAACTCCGGCTTCGCCGCCGGTTCCCATGAGCGCCTCCTTCAAACCATCCTTGCCGCTTTAAACGCGGCATGACAAAAAGGAGAACTTGCATGAATATCGGACATGCACGCCGCAAGATTACCCCGCAAGGCGACATCTATCTAATCGGATACCGTAACCTCCCCAACCGTCTGGAGCCTGCGACAGGCGTCCATGACGACGTCTTCGCCAACGCGATTCTTTTCCAACAGGACGACCGCGAAGTTTTTCTCTTCAACGCCGATGTTCTCGAGTTTGAGGAGGGCATGGCCGAGGAGGTTAAGACGATGCTCGCCGAGCGCTACGGAATCGACCGTGACTGCGTTCTGCTCTCCGCGACGCACGACCACACTTCGATCGTCGCCTACCATCGCGGCTGGTGGACGGGAAAATTCAACGAGGACTACTATCGCTGGTTCCTCGATACCATCTGTCAATGCTTCGAAGAGTGCCGCGCCAACGCGCGACCTGCGACCTGCCGCATGGGCAAAAAAGTCATCACCGGTTTCTACGACAACCGCATCATCCCAGGTGAACTCGCCGACAATGAGGTCATTGTCGTATCGTTCTTCGATACCGAAGGCAAGCCATTTGCGGGCTTTGTGAACTGGGCGGTGCATTCTGCCTGTGTCGGACCCGACTGCACGGAGCTCACGAGCGAACTCGCCGGTCTTACCGGCAAAAAGCTCGCTCAGAGTCTTGGTTACTATCCGGCCATGGTCGTCGGTGCTGCTGGCGACTGTAGCGACCGCAATTTTCGCCAGGGACGCGGCATTCCCGAGGTTGAGCGTGTTTCGACCGGTCTTGCCGAGGCGATTTCCCGGATCAAGCTCGATCGCGAGGTCGTTCTTGACCGCATCGAGCCTCAGACGTTCTATCACACCGTTGCCCATGACGACTTTTCGCTCACGCTTAAGTGTGCCGTCATCAGTCTGGGCGGCCTGCATCTCTTTGTGTTCCCGAGTGAGCTTGGCAGCGACCTGGGCATTCGCATGAAGCGCGAATGCCCGGTCGAGGGAATAGTCTGCGGTTACACCAACGGCTATTTTGAGTATTTCCTTCCGGCGCGCGAGTACGGCCTCTCCTTTGAGACCGAGCGTACTCAGATTCCCCAGGGTGAACCGGAACGTCTGTGTGACAAGTTCTGCCAGACGACGAGACTTCTCGGCGCAGCAGCTTCGCGTCTGTAGACCTGATTGCGTGGCATGGGCCAATGAGGCTCACTGCCATGTGATCGGCATCTTCCATCTTCTCTGCCGTTTCCCATCCCGGGCGTACGTGCGTCCGCGGATTTCAAAGGGGGAAGCGGGTTCCTTGTCCTCCCACGTCGACTACGGAGGCATGAAATCTACGCTATGCCCCGCTCAGAAAAAGGAGAATTCCATGAAATACCAGAAGCTTTGCGATGAAATCATCACAAAGGTCGGTGGTCGAGACAATGTGTTAGACGTGAGCCACTGCATTACGCGTCTCCGCTTCCACCTCAAGGATGAATCGCTCGCCCAGACCAATGAGCTTAAGGCGACGAAGGGCGTCGTTGACGTCATCCAGGCCGGCGGACAGTATCAGGTCGTGATTGGTGCCACTGTCGAGGCCGTCTACAACGACCTTGTTCAGATTGGCGGGTTCGACTCCAAACCCGCACTCGATATCGATGAGGGCGACGACGTCAAAAAGGGCGATCCATTCTCGCGTCTGCTTGCCATCATCTCCGAGATCCTGCAACCGGTTCTTGGCGTGCTTATGGCCGGTGGCTTTATCAAGTCGATGCTCGCGCTCTGCACGGTTGCCGGTTGGCTAGCCAAGGACAGCAATACGTATGTGACGCTCTCGGCAATCGGAGATTCGGTCTTCTATTACTTTCCGCTAATCATTGGCTGGACGTCGGCCAAGAAGTTCGGACTTAAGCCCGTTATGGGAATGGCGCTCGGTGGTATCCTCGTCTACCCGACGCTCGTTGCCCTTATGGGCGGAGATCCGCTCTACACGCTCGGCGCCGGCACGGTCTTCGAGTCCAATGTCTATGGTGATATTTTTGGCATCCCGCTGATCATGCAGAATTACTCATCGACGATTCTGCCTGCGATCTTTATCGTCTGGATTGCCTCCAAGGTGCACAAGGCCCTTTCTAACGCGCTGCCCGCGCTTGTGAGCTCGTTCTTCTCCAACATCCTGACGCTCCTCATTTGCGGCATCCTTGGCCTGCTTGTGGTCGGTCCGGTCATGACGGTCCTCTCCAACATCGTTGCCCAGATCATTCTGATGCTCATCAACGTCCAGCCCGCCCTCGCCGGCTTTGTCATCGGCACGTTCTGGAGCCTGCTCGTCATGTTCGGCCTGCACTGGGGTATCATCCCGCTGTGGTTTCTCGATGTCGCAACCTACGGCTATGACCTCATTAATCCGCTCGTGTATGCAGGCGGTTGTGCCATCGCCGGTGCTGTGCTTGGCATGGTCATCCGAACCAAGGATTCCGAGGAAAATGCTGCCGTCAACATTCCCGCCCTTGTCTCTTCGATTTTCGGTGTCAACGAGCCTGCGCTTTACGCCATCTTGCTGCCGCGTAAGCGCCTTATGTGGGCAACCTTTATTTCCGCTGGTGTAGGCGGCGCCATCGCCGGTCTCATGGGTGCCAAACTCTATGCCTTCGGTGCCTCCGGCCCGCTCGGTTTCCCGAGCTTTATTAACCCTGCTGGCATCGACACGGGCTTTATCGGCCTTGTCATCTCCGGTGTGGTCGCTTTCGTTCTGGCTCTTGTCGCCGCTATGGTGATCGGTACCAGGAAGGACGAGGGCGGTAAGGCGCTCAACATCTCGGTGGACTAGTCTGTCTGCGCACTTTAACTAAATATGCCTCGGACGGCGACGTGCCGCCCGAGGCATATTTGTGTTTAGTGCCGTTGTCAGCGTGTTTGTGGACACAAGTCTGCGGTTGCGGAGCAGCGGGGATTATGACGGTCGTGCCGCGGTGGAAGACGCACGGTCGCCCTGCAGGAGCTGACGGTAGGGGAGGAAGCCGATGAACGAGACGACCGCCTGCGAGTGCGCGGCGTTCCGCTTGAGGTAGAGCCTGACCTCGGAGGTCGTCGCGGGCTCAAGC
This sequence comes from uncultured Collinsella sp., assembly GCA_900553475.1. Classification (GTDB taxonomy): domain Bacteria; phylum Actinomycetota; class Coriobacteriia; order Coriobacteriales; family Coriobacteriaceae; genus Collinsella. The sequence continues at coordinate 5,546 of USEF01000054.1, forward strand.
GGCACCAGGGCTACCTTTCCGCTGGCAAGCGATTCCGCCGGCTTGCGCATGAGGAATGAGACGCCGGCGCCGCGTGCGACAAGAGAGATGATGTTCTCGGCTCGTTTGCCGGTGAACGTAACGCGTGGGCCAAATCCAGCTTCGCGACAAAGGGAAAGGACGAGCTCGCTTACGAACGAGCCTTGGGGAAGCATGAGGAAATTCTCGTCGATAAGGTCGTCTATCTCGACGGTGTCACGTTCGGCGAGCGGATGGTCGAGCGGAAGGACGGCCACGAGCCGGTCGGTCGTAAAGGGAATCTTTTTGAACTCCGGCTCGATGGCGCCACTGTCACGGATGAAGGCCAGGTCAATGTCCTCGTGCAGGAGCATGCGCTTGAGTGTGTCGCCCTCGCCTTCGATGAGCTCGACAGAATATGAGGGGTTCGCCTGCTGAAAATCGATGACGGCGTCCGTGATCCCATAAGGGGCCATAATGGGGATAGAACCTACGGTGAGGTGCTCGAGCGGCTCACCTGCGCCTATTTGAATGGCGGCAAGATAGCGGTGCTGAAGCGTCGCAATTTTTTGCGCATAGGGGAGGAGCGCTTCACCTTGCGCGGTGAGTGTTACGTGGCGCTGGCTTCGATCGATGAGCTTGCAGCCGAGTTCGTGCTCCATTGCCATGATGTGCTTGGAGAGGGTTGATTGCGACATGAAAAGCAGTTCCGCCGGATCAAGAAACGTGCGTGACTGCGCTAAGATGGCGAATTCGCCAAAGCGGCTGATATCCATAGGGAGGCCTCCGGTACCCTCATTTTGGCAGGTGGCCTAAACCACGACGCCATTGCAGTGGTCGATTTCGTGTTGGATGATCTCGGCGGTGTAGCCCGAGAAGTTTTTGATGCGGTGGACGAAGTTCTCGTCCAAATACTCAACCTTAATGCGGCGATAGCGGGTACAGGGGCGCTCGCCGATCAGCGAGAGGCATCCTTCGCTCGTCTGATAGGCATTGACCTGCTCAAGAATTTGAGGGTTGTACATCAGGAGTGTCCTGTTGCCGTCCTTTACGCAGATGATGCGCTTGCGCACACCGATCATGTTGGCGGCGAGCCCCACGCACTCGTGCTCATGCTCGTGGAGTGTATCCAGGAGATCCTGCCCGGTCACGGCATCGTCGGGTCCCGCGTCTTCGGAAGGCAGGCGCAAAAAGAACTCGGATTTCATGATGGGCTTAATCATGGCGGGCTCCTCATGTCTTATGCTTTCGTGGACTTTTAATAATAGCGCGGAAGGAAAGCTGCGCGTCCGCGTTACAATCTTTCAACGTTGGACCATGTTGCCAGATTCGTCGTGTACGGCGTCTGGCGTAAGTCTAGGGCTCATTTTTCGCCCTGGACTGTTCCTCTGGGGCGATGCGACTGTCGTTCCAAGAGGAAGGAAATGCATGGGGAGCAAATCTCAGCAACAAGTTCAAGCAACGCCATCGGCCACTGCGGCGATTCTCGTCGTTATGTATATTGCGGCCTTTGTTGCCGCGTTTAACGAGAACATCATTAACGTGGCGTTGCACGACATTATGGCGGCCTTTTCGGTGAGTGCCACCACGGCGCAGTGGCTCGTCTCGGGCTACATGATTGTGACGTCGATCTTTACGGCCATCATGGCCTTCCTGTCCGGCCGTTTCTCGACGCGCAAGCTGTTGTTTTTCGCATGCGGATGTATGGTCGCCGGCGAAGTCCTGTGTCTGATCGCTCCGTCGTTTAGCGTTTTGCTGCCAAGCCGTATTTTGCAGGCTGCGGGATCGGGCATCTTGTTTCCGCTCATGATGAACGTGGTGCTGTCTTGCGCCCCGCGCGAGAAGCTTGGTCTGTATCTTAGCCTGGGCGGTGCCTGCATTACGCTAGGGCCGGCGTTTGGACCCGTGATCAGCGGTCTTATGTGCACGTTGTTTGGCTGGAGGGCGGTATTCGTAGTGCCGCTGGTGGGCGGCGTTGTGGTCGCTGCGGCGGGCGTAAAGCTTGTTCAGAATGTCGGAGAGCGCTCGAACACCACGCTTGACATTCTGTCGGTTGTTTTGCTCGCTGCCGGCATTACGGCGTTTGTGTATTCCGTGGGTGAGTTCTCGACCAATCTGATTGCCGGTGTCGTGGCGCTTTTCGCTGCCGTTGTGCTGCTCGGCCTGTTTGCGGCCCGCCAGCTCAAGCTCGAGCATCCGGTGCTTAACGTGCGTCCCATGGCGAGCGTTCGTTTTTGGCCTGCGTGCTTGCTTGTGGTGGTGTCGATGATGACGACGTTCTCGATGAGCGTTTTGTTGCCGCTCTATTTTGAGGGCGCATACGGCATGACCGCACTTATTGCGGGCCTGCTCATTTTGCCGGCGATTGCCTGCAACGCCGTGACCTCGATTGTGGGCGGACGTGTGATGGACGCCCGTGGCGCATGGCCGCTGCTGCCGGTCGGCTTTGCCCTGATTGCCGTGGGACAGACTGCCATCTCGATGACGGCGGCAAGCATGAACATCGGCGTCGTCGTTGCGCTGACCGTTGTGGTGTATGCCGGAGTCGGTTTGGTGCTGAGCCCCTCGCAAACGGCTGGTTTGGAGACGCTGCCTGCCGCTGAACATCCTCACGGAACGGCATTGCTTAACACGTGGAACATGATTGCCGCATCGTTTGGCCCGTCGCTGTTTATCGGTCTGCTCTCGAGTTCTGCGGCGGCTGCCAGCGTCGCTGGCGCTGCGATCGACGTTGCCCAGGCGATTGGATTTGCAGCTGCCGTGCGTGTGGCGGCTGTAATTGCCGTGGTCGGGTTCGTGGCGTCGCTGGTGTACGCTCATCGCGAGTCGCACATGTCGCATTAATGTGTGCACATAGATTCTGCAGCTAGATTGGATGGCGACACCATAAACTAATGGACGTTTTGCCGAGAGGCATGAATGTTTAAAGCGCAAAGAGTGCGCGACGGGCCCCGCGAATGGGGCGATGATGCCCGAGAGGGCCAAGAAGGAGTCTCATGTCTGAGAACGAAGAGATCATGAACGAGACCGAGAACGAGACCATGGCTGCCGAGGTCGAGGCAGTCGAGACCGTGGAGACCGAAGCTGCCGAGGTTGAGGCTGCTGACGAGGTTTCCGCCGAGGAGGAGGCCGAGGTTGTCAAGGCCGCCGTTGATTACGATGACGAAGAGCTGATGGACAAGATGCAGAAGGCCGCCCGCCTGCTGCGTAGCCGTCGCTTTGCTATTTCCAAGGAGGAGGAGGCCAAGGCCGAGCGCATGGCGAACATCGAGCGCGCCATCAAGCTTCTTGACCTCAAGCCCAAGATGGAGCAGAAGGAAATGTCCGACCTGCTGGGCATGCGCCTCCGTGAGCTCGATGGCCTGATGGCCGAGGCCGAGGCCGCCGATCTGGTCGGCCGCATCGACGACGCCGAGGGCGATATGCGCAAGATCGTCGTCTTCGCTGCCGAGGACGCCGCTGAGGGCCTGGTCGAACTTGCCAACAAGAAGGAGAAGCTCCTGCCCGAGCTTTCTTACGAGGAGGCCACCGAGCTGATGGCCGCTCTCGATAAGGTTATCGCTCCGCTCGTCGCCATGGGCCTGGACGAGGACCGCGGTCCTCGCGGCGG
>USEF01000055.1 GCA_900553475.1 uncultured Collinsella sp.
AGGCCTGGTCACAACCGACCGCGCCGCCCGAAACTACCGTCACTCCCGCCTCGACCGCCACCTTTGCCGCAAGCTCTGCCACGGCAAGACCATACGGCGAGGCCTTTCGCGCACCGATGATGGAGAGCGCGGGCGTCGAAAGCGCCTCGGGGTTGCCGCGCACATAGAGCGTCTGAGGTACATCAGAAAGCTCCAAAACGGTCTCGGGATACAACGCGTCACCTGGATGCAGCTCGAAGGTCCCCTCAACCATCATTGGTCCCTCCTTCCCTGGTACATCGCCGCCTCGAGCACGTGGTCCTGCGTCACCTGCTCGCTCTCGGCGACATCTGCGATCGTGCGCGCAATGCGAACAAGGCGCACGATGCCACGCCCTGTGAGATGCGTGCGCTTCGACAGGCCGAGCACACACTTCTCCGCCGCATCATCGAGCTCAAAGGTCGAAACGACGCCGTCAATGGACCGTGTCTCGTCATCCTCGGCCTCGGCATCCGCATCGTCCATGCGGGATTCGCGCCAAGCGCGAAAGGCGCGACCGCGCACAACGTAGTCACGTAACTCGGCAGACGACATGCCCTCCGCACCCTCGATAATCACTTGAGGGTCGGGACGGGTCACATCGATCATCATGTCGATACGGTCGGCCAAAGGACCGCGCAGTTTAGACCGATAGCGCTCGACCATCGCCGCCGAGCAGCGACACGGCACCTCGCGATCGCCCAAAAAGCCGCAGGGGCAGGGATTGCTCGCAGCCAGCAGCTGAAAGCGCGACGGGAAGGTAAAAGCCCCGTCGACGCGTACGATCCTCACGTAGCCGCGCTCGATGGGCTGACGCAGCGTCTGCAGCACGCCAGTGGGAAACTCGGCAAGCTCGTCCAAAAAGAGCACGCCGCCATGAGCAAGGCTGATCTCACCCGGGTGCACCGGGCGCCCGCCGCCGATAAGGCCTGCGGTCGAAATACTGTGGTGGGGACTGCGGAAGGGGCGGTGCCCCGCCAACAAGCCATCAATGTTCTCACCCAAAACCGAATGGATGCACAGTGCCTCCTGCTGATCCTCAACGGAAAGCTCGGGCAGAATGCCAGTCATACGGCGTGCGAGCATCGTCTTGCCCGATCCCGGAGACCCGATCATGAGCAAGCCGAGTTCTCCTGCCGCCGCAAGCGCCATGCCGCGTTTAGCGACTTCCTGCCCCAGCACGTCTGCATAGTCGAGCTCGGGCTCAAAGGTCGCCTCGACACCCTCGGAATCCAAGTAGTGCCGTACGGCATCGCCCATGCCGTGAGCAAGCTGAGACAGATGGTCGATAAAGCCGCAATCCACGCCCGCGAGTGGCACATGCTGGTCGGACCTGCCGGCGATAAAAGACAGCCCCATGTCGCGAGCCAATAGCTGAAACGCCACCTCGCCTTTGACAGGAAGCACCGTGCCGTCCAAGCCGAGCTCGCCGGCGATAAGACAACGATCGAGGTTGTCGCGGGGAATCTGACCATCGGCCGCTAGAACCGCGATGGCGATGGGCAGATCAAAGCCGCTACCGGTCTTGCGAATATCGCCGGGCGCCAGATTGACCGTAATGCCCGAGCGCGGGATCTCAAAGCCGGCCGAGCGCATCGCACAGCGAATACGACCACGTGACTCCATCACCTCCATACTCGGGATGCCGAGCATCTGAATGCCCGGAACGCCGCCGGCAAGCGAGACCTCGACCGTGACGTGAATCGCCTCGACGCCGCGGATGCAGGCCGCGTGAACGGCAAACGTCTCGAACGCCATCACGACACCTGCCAATCGAACGCGTTGTACTGATGCTCGATCTCGGCGATATGCCCGCCGCGAATGGTGACACCCACGGCATCGAAGCGGATCGCCTTGAGCGGATAGTGCTCCATGAGATAGCAACTTGCGATACGGCGATACCGACGCTGTTTTTGGGCATCCACGGCCTCCTCGGGAAAGACCCGCGTGGTGCAATCCAGGGCGACGCGCCTGGTCTTGACCTCGGCCATCACCACGACATCGTCAAGCTCATCGAGCAGCACCAGATCGGCCTCGCCCTCGGTGCAACGATAACCCTGCTCCAGCAAGGTGTAGCCGCGCTCGTTAAAGTAGTCGATGGTGATTAGCTCGCCCAGCATGCCCAGCTCACGGGGACTGAGTCCCTTGATAAACTCGGGCGCCATCGCCCCGCAGTCGAGCTCGCCGTTTTCCCAACGCTCCTTGAGCTGCTGCGTCTTGCTCTTTTTGCTTGCGGCACTCATGGGATCTCCTTTCCCGCACACTGCATTGCCCCGATGATGAGGGCACCTTTCATGCGGGTAAGTACAGGAAGCAAACCAAAAGCTGACCAAATGCCAACAAAAAAAGGGCCGTACGCAGCAATGCTGTTGCATACGGCCCGCTACCAGCAGGTTTATAAAACCCTAGAGGTCCCTGTCTCCACAATTGACCTAGAAAAGGCGCTCAGTCTGCAGAAAGTTTCCGCAAAAGCTCACACGATGCAGTGGACAAAGTCCATGTTTTCGAATGGCCTCGATGTGCTCGGGGCTCGCATAGCCCTTCGATTCGGCCAGATGGTACTCGGGATACTCGGCGTCGTACTCAACCATCATCTCGTCACGCGTGACCTTTGCCATGATGGATGCCGCGGCGATACAGGCGATCTTGGCATCGCCCTTCACCACGTCGCGCTCATTGGGAACGGCGCCCAAGGGGTTGCCATCCATGAGGACGCAATCGGGCTCGAGCCCCGTATCGGCCACCGCACCCGCGACGGCAGCGCGGATGGCGCGGGCCATGCCCATATCATCGATATCCTTCGGCGCGATATGGCAAAAACCGATCGCCGTCGCCACCTCGGCAATCTTCACTGAGAGCAACTCGCGGCGCGCCGGCGTGAGCTTTTTGGAATCGTTGATGCCCCAGACACGCGGCTCCATAGGAAGGCAGACAGCGCATACCGTCAAAGGACCGGCCACCGAGCCACGGCCCACCTCGTCGACGCCCACGACCACGCCATCACCGCCGAGCTCATGCATAAGCTCGTACATGCCGTTGACGCGCTCGCGCTCGGCAAGCTCCTTGGCATGGCGCTTAAGGGCACGCTCGCAAGCCTTGATCACCTGCTGGCGCGGATCCTCGCGATAATGCTCCACGAGGGCGGGAATCTCCTCGAACGTGGCACTCGCCAGCTCGCCGGCAACCTGCGATGCCGAAACCGAGCTCGTCATATTGGCCATACCAGGCCCTCCTTGCATGCAAATCAGATAAAAAGAAGGGCCACCCGAAGGTGACCCTTACGTCCAAACGAGTGGACAGACGCTGCGATCTTCTTAGCGCTTCTCGGGGATGCGAGCAGCCTTGCCCACCTTGTCGCGGAGGTAGTACAGTTTGGCGCGACGGACGCGACCATGACGAACGACCTCGAGCTTGGCGATCTTGGGGCTGTGAAGCGGGAAGGTACGCTCAACACCGACACCGAAGGACATCTTGCGGACAGTGAAGGTCTCGCGGGCACCGGCGCCGGCCATGCGGATGACGTCGCCCTGGAAGACCTGGATGCGCTCGCGGTCGCCTTCCTTAATGCGGTAGTGAACCTTGACGTTGTCGGCGACGCGAACCTGAGGAATGTCCTCGCGGATCTGCTGACGCTCGATTGCGCGGATGTAATCCATGTGCAATTCCTTACTCTTCTAGAGGTGCCGTACCACCTTGGCCGGCACGTAGTTGAACAAACGTATTCGAGTATACACGCGCGGGTTTCTGCTGCAAGAACAATTTTTTACGCAGACAAAAAGACAAAACCCGCACATGATAACCGCCCGCCTCGCGAATGAGACGGGCGGCATGAAGGGGGCTACGCTAGGCGTCTAAACCCAAAACGTTAGGCGGAGCGCTTCGCCTCGAGCTTGGCCTGAGCGGCCGCCAGGCGCGCGAGGGGCACGCGATAGGGCGAGCAGGACACGTAGTCCACATCGGCCACGTTGAACAGGCCCTTAATGGATTTGGGGTCGCCGCCGTGCTCGCCGCACACGCCAAAGTGCATGTCGGGGTTGGTGGCGCGACCCTTCTCGACGGCCATGCGCACGAGCTCCAGCACCGCCGAGTCGATGGTCTCGAAGGGGTTGTCCTTCAAGATCTTCTTGTGCATGTACAGGGGGATGAACTTGGCCTCGGCATCGTCACGAGAGAAGCCGAAGGTCGTCTGGGTGAGGTCATTGGTGCCAAAGCAGAAGAAGTCAGCATGATGGGCGATCTCGTCGGCAACCATGCAGGCACGCGGCAGCTCGAGCATCGTGCCCACGGGAATATTGAGCTCGACGCCCTCCTCGACGGAAACCTCGGCGATCACGCGCTCGATGACCTCGCGGGTCTGGACATGCTCCGCCGTGATGGAGACGAGCGGAACCATGATCTCGGGACGCGGATCGACGCCCTCCTTGATGAGGCGAGCGGCAGCCGTGGCGACGGCGCGAACCTGCATGAGTGGCAGATCGCTAAAGACAACGGACAGGCGCACGCCGCGCAGGCCGAGCATGGGGTTCGACTCGACCATGCCATCGATACGGCGCAGGCGGGCACGCAGGACGGCAAGCTCTTCCTCGCTGGCGCCAGCGGCTTCCTTCTTGGTGATGGCGACCTCGAGCTCGCGAGGATTATCCAGGAACTCATGAAGCGGCGGATCGAGCAGGCGAACAACTACGTCGCGACCGGACATGGTCTTGAACATCGCCAGGAAGTCCTCGGTCTGAACCTTAAGCAGGTCCGCCAGGGCCTGCTGCTTCACGGCCTCATCATCGGAGAGGATGAAGCTCTGGATGATGTTCTTGCGGTCGCCCAGGAACATGTGCTCGGTGCGGCACAGGCCGATGGCCTCGGCGCCAAACTCGAGCGCGAGCGCGGCATCCTCGGGGTTGTCGGCGTTGACGCGCACATGGTTGGCGTGGCCACCGGTCTCGTCCAGGCGAATCTCGTCGGCCCAGGACAGGATGGTGTCCAGGTCGCCGGTGAGCTCGGCCGAAACCAGATCAACGGCGCCGTCGACGACGATACCCTGGGTGCCGTCGATGGAGATGACATCGCCCTCATGCAGCACGCGGTCGCTGCCCTCGATGCGCACGACCTTCTCGGCGGCGTCGATATGGAAGCGCTCAACGCCGCAGACGCAGGGCGTACCCATGCCGCGGGCGATAACGGCGGCATGGCTCGTCTTGCCACCGTGGCTGGTCAGAATGCCCTCGGCGGCGACCATGCCCTTCAGGTCGTCGGGGTTGGTCTCCCAACGAACCAGAATGACCTTGTGGCCCTCGTTGGCGCGCGCGACGGCGTCGTCGCTCGAGAACATGACCTCGCCCACGGCGGCACCGGGGCTGGCATTAAGACCGCTGGCGAGAGCCTCGTACTTCTTGGAGGCGTCAAACTGCGGGTGAAGGAGCTGGTCGAGCTGCGCGGGATCGATGCGGCTCACGGCCTCTTCGCGGGTGATCAGGCCTTCCTCGACCATTTCGATGGCGATGCGCAGGGCGGCGGTGGCGGTACGCTTGCCCACGCGGGTCTGGAGCATCCAGAGCTTGCCCTGCTCGATGGTGAACTCGATATCGCACATATCGCGGTAATGATCCTCGAGCGTCAGGAACACGCGCTCGAGCTCCTCACCTGCGGACTCGAGGCCCGGGGTGGTCTTGAGGTCGGCGATGGGCTCGGTGTTGCGGATACCGGCGACGACGTCCTCGCCCTGGGCGTTAACCAGAAAATCGCCGTAGAACTCCTTAGTGCCATCGGCCGGGTTGCGCGTAAAGGCGACGCCAGTCGCAGAGGTCTCGCCCTTGTTGCCAAAGGCCATGGCCTGGACGTTGACGGCGGTGCCGAGCTCGTCGGAGATGCCGTGCTGTTTGCGATAGATGCAGGCACGCTCGTTCATCCAGCTGCCAAAGACGGCCTGGATGGCAAGGCGTAGCTGAAGCTCCGGGTCGTACGGGAAGACGGGCTTGCCGTCGGCGACCTCGAGCTCGGGATACAGGGCGGCCTCGACGTTGTCGGAGAAAATGCTCTTAAAGGTCTCGACGAGCTCCTGCAGATCTTCGGCCGAAAGCTCGGAATCGACGCGAACGCCGGCGACCAGGCGGGCCTGGGTCAGCGCGTTCTCGAACAGGTCGGCGTCAACGCCCATAACGACGTTGGAGAACATCTGGATAAAGCGGCGGTAGCTATCCCAGGCAAAACGCGGATTTTGCGTCTGGGCAATGAGACCCTGAACGGAGTCGTCGTTGAGGCCCAGGTTGAGGACCGTGTCCATCATGCCGGGCATGGAAAACGGAGCGCCCGAGCGCACCGACACGAGCAGCGGATCGGAGGCGTCGCCGAGCTTTTTGCCGCAGCGGGCCTCGAGGTCTGCCTCGGCGGCAACGATCTCATCGAGTGCACCTTCGGGCCAGACGTTGCCGGCACCGGAGTACTCGACACAGGTCTGGCAGGTAATGGTAAAGCCACCGGGAACCGGCAGGCCGATACGGCTCATCTCGGCAAGGTTAGCGCCTTTACCACCCAGCAGATTTCTCATATCTGCCTTACCTTCGGCTTTTCCATTTCCGAACGTGTAAACTCTTTTTCTTTCCATATTCGACAGTATTTAATTTTAGATTTTAGTTTTGCTATCTCCAGATTGCAATGCTGCAAATATATGCTATTTCTACTTTGCAAGCACGAATAGCGTTAAAGATTTTTACATGTTTTACAACTATTCTTTACCATTTATATCCAGCAAATGCTTACATTTGCGTGCGGAAGTTTGTTGACGCTTCCATTTCCCATCGGATTTCCCGCCTATCTCTTTGCCCCTTACATATAATTATATGATCTTTTTCTTTTATTTGTGTCTATTTATTTCCAATAGGAAGACTCAGGAGTTTTTTGCTGAAGAAACTTTAGTTTCTACAGCATGAAACTAAAGTTTCTCCCTAGTGGAACTAAAGTTTTTCTATAGCAAAACAAAAGTTTTCCTTATAAGAAATTTTAAGAAACTGCAATATATTGATTTATAAACACATACTATACATCCCTTTCTGTCCATAATCATATCTTCATCAATCTTGATAGAATAACGAGAACTGTTTGCCGGACTCATTTAAGTATATAGAACGAAGCTCTTTGTTCTTAGCGGAATTGTAAGTATTTTCGCGAAGCGAATTTAAAACTTAACGACATTGGCAAGAAAGAAGAAACAGTTGCCTATATTAGAAAAGGTAACCATTACGGACGTAGCCGCCGAGGGCAAGGCTATCGCGAGAGTGAACGATATGGTGGTATTTGTACCCTTCGTCGCTCCGGGAGACGTGGTTGATATTCAACTGACCCGTAAGAAGAATAGTTATGCGGAGGGGAAACCTGTATATTTCCATGAGTACTCGGCCAAACGTGCGGAGCCGTTTTGTGAGCACTTCGGTGTCTGTGGAGGTTGCAAGTGGCAACATCTTCCCTATGAGGAACAACTTTACTATAAGCAAAAACAGGTCTACGATAATCTTACCCGCATCGGGAAAGTCGAAATGGAAGAGAAACTTCCGATCTTAGGTTCCGAGCGCACGACTTTCTACCGGAACAAGCTTGAGTTTACTTTCTCAAACAAGAAATGGCTTACGGAGGAAGAGATCCAGTCCGGTGCTTCTTTCGATTGCATGAATGGTGTCGGGTTTCATATACCGGGGATGTTCGATAAGGTATTGGACATCCATAAATGTTGGTTGCAAGATGATATATCGAACAAGATCCGTCTTTGCGTCAAGGAATATTGCCTATCTCATGAGGGATATCCTTTCTTCGATTTACGGAACCAAGAGGGATTCGTTCGTACGTTGATGATCCGTACGGCATCCACTGGGGATTTGATGGTCGTATTGGTTTTCTTCCATGAGGATGTAGAGCGCAGGGAAGCGTTATTATCTCATCTGGCGGAACGATTCCCGGAAATCACGTCCTTGATGTACGTCATCAACGGCAAATGTAATGACACGATCACCGACCAAGAAGTTCTCGTATTCAAGGGAAAAGATCATATCATCGAGGAGATGGAGGGGCTTCAATTCAAGGTAGGTCCTAAGTCTTTCTATCAGACAAACAGTGAACAGGCTTATAATCTATATAAAGTGGCTAGAGAATTTGCGGGTCTTACCGGAAATGAGATGGTGTACGATTTATATACCGGGACAGGTACGATCGCAAATTTCGTCTCTCGCCAAGCAAAGAAGGTTATCGGCATCGAATACGTACCGGAGGCTATCGAGGACGCAAAAGTGAATTCCGCCTTGAACCATATAGAGAACACGCTTTTTTATGCCGGTGATATGAAAGATATCCTTACGCAGGATTTCATAAACCAACACGGACGTCCGGATGTTATTATTACCGATCCACCACGTGCCGGTATGCATGATGATGTGATCAACACTATTCTCTTCGCCGAGCCGGAACGTATCGTTTACGTTAGCTGCAATCCTGCTACGCAAGCCCGCGATTTGAGTTTGTTGAGCGTGAAATACTCCGTCAAGAAAGTCCGTCCGGTCGATATGTTTCCTCATACACATCATGTGGAGAACGTGGTTTTGCTTGAGAAAAAATAAACATATAATATAATGTATAGGAAATACGTCCCCTTTCTGCTCTTTTTGTTCTTCTTGTATGGTTGCAACGGTAACAAACAAGAGGAGAAAGAGGACGTTTCCGTTTTCGTGGATTTACCGCAACTGAAAGCGGAAGGCGAGATCACGGCGGTGACTTTATACAGTTCTACCTCCTACTTCCAATATAAGATGCAACCCATGGGTTACGAATACGATCTGATAAACGATTTTGCCAAGAGCCAAGGTTTGAAATTAAACATCAAGGTCGCCGAGAGTCCTGCCCGTCTGATCGAGATGCTAGAAGCCGGCGAGGTCGATGTTGTAGCCTAC
>USEF01000056.1 GCA_900553475.1 uncultured Collinsella sp.
TGGCCGCACCCGAGGTGTCGCCGGTTGCCGCGAGCTTGCCGGTAGTCTTGGCTTTCGTGGTTGAAGCCGCAACGGCCTTGGTCGGCTTTGAGCCCTCAGGCTTGGGGTTCTGCTTGGACTCCGCGGGCTTGCTTTCTACGGGCTTGGTCTCGTCGGGCTTGGGGTCTTCCGGCTTGGCTACCTCGGGAGGTGCGATGGTCGTACTTTTGGCGACTGCTTTGATATAGAGGGAGTCGACCGTGGCGTCGCCCGTGCCGATGGCTTGGCCTGCCTCGTAGATGCCATAACGGAGCTTGCGATAGTCAATGACCTTGCCGCCTTCGGGTGTCTGGATGGCGGCGTTCTCAATCTTGATGGTGCCGATTGTCTTGCCGTCAGCGCTCATGGCACGGGCAAAGATTGCCGCTGTATCTCCTTCGGCCGTTACCTTGCTGCGGATGATCGAGATGACTGCGGGTGTGACGCCCTCGCTGGTCTGGGCGATGATGCCGATGTTCTCGCCTTGGGGTTCGCGCCTCGTCTCGCCATCTTGGTTTTCGCTGTAGGGGATGGGGCCGTCGCCGTTCTCGACATAGCGGGCTATGGCCTTGACAACGGAGTCGCTGATGTAGATGTGGCCGCCCTTCTCGTTGGGTCGATCGTTTCTGGTGGAGAATGCAGCCGAAACCTCGCCTTCCGCAAACGCGTCCACGGTGGAGCCGTTCTTGACGACGATGTCGTCCTGGTAGGTGAAGAGGGCGTTGGCGCCACCGTATCTGCCTTTACTTGCACGGACCGTCACGTTTGCATGATCGAGGGTGATGCCCTTGTGGGCATAGACGCCATATTCAACACCGTTTACGTTGAGGGAGGCGTTTGTGGCTGCGAGGCTGCCCTTGGCCTCGACGGCAGCGTCTTTCTCGGAGCTTGCCTTGACCTGGCTGCCGTCCGAGATGTTGATATTGCCGCCGCTCCAAAGGGCCTCACCATCGGCTGAGCTTGCCTCGACCGTCCCGCCACCCTTGATGGTGAGGTTCTTGTCGGCTCCAATACCCTTGTCCTTGGTAGCCCTGGCGGTGACGGCTCCGCTGTCGTCAATCGTGATATTGCCGTTTGCCCTGATGCCATCCGATGCACCCGTGGCGTTGACGTTGCCCGAACCTTTGATAGCGAGATCACCTCCGGCATTGATGGCATCAAACCCAGTGCTCGTGGCGTTGACGGATCCGGCTCCGTCGATGTTGATATTACCCGTGGAGAGGATAGCGTCCTCAGTAGATGTCACGCTGAGCGTGCCGCCCTCGTCGCCTTGGATATTGAGCTCGGCATTCTCGTTAGTGCCATGAGAAACGTTGATGCTTTCGATCCATTCGGCAATGACGATGTTGGTTCCCGAGTAATTCACGTTGAGCTTGCCTGCGGCCTGGATCTCGCTGCCGTTATAGTTGTTGAGCTTCAAGTCGTCGGCGCCGTCCCACGACCAGGTACCGGCCTCGTCGCTCGCCGCGGTGTTGTACTTGTTGCCGCCGACCTTGACCCATTCCGCTGCGAGCGAGACGCTCGGCATGAGCAGCGAGCTCACCGTGAGCGCGCACACGGCGCCCGCGACGATGCGGCGCGTCACGCGGCGCCAGCTGCCGTGCGCGAGTCCTATGCGACGGCGAACGTCGGGTTCGGCAACATGGGTTCCGGCGGTAGTGTCATTGCGTTTGGGGGTCGTGAACAAGGCTGCCATGGTTGCTCCCGTTCTCATAGGGCCTATACGACTAGATTCAGCGTATCTGCTGGATGTTGCCGGCGGTAGTGCCGTTTGGAGGGCAAAATGGCCAAAATGGGGGAGAAATAGGCCGCACGCCGGCGCAGGGACCGGCGCTAAAAGAAAAGCGCGGGGCCGCATGGCGACTCCGCGCTTTATTGTTCAGCTTTTGCAGCCTTGCCCTTACGCTACGAAGAAGTAGACGAGGAAGGCAAGGGCCGCGATCCACCCGTCCCGTGCGAAAAAGTGTTTACGAGCGCTTGCGGCTCACCACGGCGCCCGCGGCGATGGCGGCTGTTCCTGCAAGGGCGGTTGCCACGATGGCCGCACCCGAGGTGTCGCCGGTTGCCGCGAGCTTGCCGGTGGTCTTGGCTCCCGTGGCTGCAACTGCAACGGTCTTGGTCGTCTTCGTGCCCTCGGACTTGGAACCCTCGGGCTTGGTCTCGCCGGGCTTCTCCTCGGGTTTGATCTCCTCGGGAGGCATGATGACCGTGCTCTTGGCGACAGCTTCGTTATAGGGGGAGTCGATCGTGGTGTCGCCCGTGCCGATGGTTTGACCTGCCTCGTAGGAGATGCTGGGGCCGTACTCTTCTTCGTAGCGATAGTTAATGATCTTGCCGCCTGCGGGCGCCTGGATGGGAGCGCCTTCGATCTTGATGGTGCCGATTGCCTTGCCATCTTCGCTTATGGCAAGAGCGAAGATGGCCGCCGTGTCTCCCTCAGCCGTGAGCTTGCTGCGGACGATCGAGATACTCGCGGGCGTGATGCCCTCGTAGGTCTGGGCGAAGATGCCGATGTTCAGACCCCTAGGCTCAGGGATGACCCCGCCGCTTTGGTCGTTGCTGTAGTGATCGGGGCCATCGCCACCGGTCTCGGCATAGCGGGCTATAGCCTTAACAACGGAGTCGCTGATATAGATGTGGCCGCCAGCGACGTTTGGCTGGTGGTTTCTGGTAGAGATTGCAACCGAGAATTTGCCTTCCGCGAACGCGTCCACGATGGAACCATTCTTGATGACGATGTCGTCCCCGTCAGTGATGAGGGCGATGGCCTGGCCGCCGCTCGCGCTGGTACGGACCGTCACGGTCGCGTGATCGAGCGTAACGCCCTTGTAGGCATAGACACCATATTCAACACCGCTTGCGTCAAGGGAGGCGTTCGTGACCGCGAGACTGCCCTCAGTGTCGACGGCAAGATCTCCCTCGGAGTTTGCCTTAACCTGGCTGCCGCCCGAGATGTTGATGCCGTCTTCAGCCCAAATCGCCGCTTCTTCTATCGAGCTTGCTTCTACCTTGCCACCGCCTTTGATGATGAGGTCACTGCCCGCGGAGATGCCGTAACTTTCGTTTCCTTTAGCGATCACTGTGCCAGAGGAATCGATGGTGGTCTTGCCCTTGGATTGGATGCCTTCGGTGCCGCCCGTAGCATTCACGGTGCCCGAGCCCGTGATAGAGAGATCGCCCTTTGCCTCAATTCCGTCGGCAGTAGCGCTCGTGGTGTTCACGGTGCCTGGGCCAGAAATGGAGAGGTCGCCTGTGGATTTAATTGCATCGGTCTCGGCTGCCACATTGAGCTCATCCGTGCTATTCGAGCTCGTTATGTTCAACTCTGCTTTCTGGCTAGTGCCATCCTGCGCTTTGATGGCGGCTCCGGTGTAATCGGGCTCGGTTTTCACGGTGTTCTTGCCCTCGTAGGCAATGTTGAGCTTGCCAGCGGCCTCGATCACGCCGCCGTTATAGCCGTTGAGCTTCATGTCATCGGCGCCATCCCATGACCAGGTGCCGGCGGCGTCTCCCGGGGGCCCCGCGGCCGCTTCGTGGCCGCCGACGTCCACCCACTCGGCCGCGAGCGAGACGCTCGGCATGAGCAGCGAGCTCACCGTGAGCGCCTATACGGCGCCTACAACGATGCGGCGTGTCACGCGGCGCCAGCTGCCGTGTGCGAGCAGCGTGCGACGGTGCACGTCGGGCTCGACAAAATGGGCTCCAGAGGTTTTGTCATTGCGCTTGGGGGTCGTGAACAAGGCGGCCATGGTTACTCCCATCCTCATAGGGCCTATGCGATTAAGCCCAGCATATCTGCAGGATGTAGCCGGCGGTAGTGCCGTTTGGAGGGCAAAATGTCCAAAACTTGGGAAGCAATACATCGCGCGTCCGTGCGTCGCCTGGCTTTAAAAGAAAAGCGCGGAGCCGCTCGATGCGACTCCGCGCTTTGGTGTTCTGCTTTGGCAGCTTTGCCGCTACGCTACAAAGAAGTAGACGAGGAAGGCGAGGGCTGCGATCCACATGAGCGGCTTGATCTTGGAGGCCTCGCCCTTAAAGAGCGCGACGATCACGTAGGCGATAAAGCCCAGACCAATGCCGGCAGAGATGGAGTAGGTGAAGGGCACGCCAGCGATAATCATGAACGCCGGGAAACCCTGCGACACGTCGGACCAGTCGATTTCGGAGGCCTCGCTCATCATGAGGTAGCCGACGTAGACCAGGGCACCGCAGGTGGCGGCGCTGGAAACGATGGTGACGATGGGGGAGAAGAACGCGGCGAGAATGAACAGCACGCCGGTGGTGACGGAGGTGAGGCCCGTGCGGCCACCGTCGGCGGCGCCAGAGGTGGACTCGACGAAGGTGGTGATGGAGGAGACGCCCATGAAACCGCCCACAGCGGCGGCGGCGGAGTCGACGATCAGGATCTCCTTGATATTCTCGACGTTGCCGTCGTCGGTGAGGAACTCGCCCTGCTTGGCCACGGCCATCGCGGTGCCCATGGTGTCGAAGAAGTCACTCATGAGCAGCGAGAACGAGATGACGAGGAGCGCGGGGTCGGTAAGGACCTTGACGATGGCGGGCACGCCGCCGGCGTCGGCGATGGGGCCACCGATGCTCGAGAAGTCGAGCGGGGCGATGATACCGGTCGGAGCCTGGGTCACACCTAGGGGGATACCGGCGATAACGGCGACGATGATGCCGATGAGCAGCGAGCCCGGCACGTTGCGGGAAGCCAGGGCAACCGTCACGACGATGGAGATGATGCCGACGATAAAGGTGGGGGAGGTGATGTCGCCCAGGCCGACGAGCGTACCGGCGCCAGCGGTGATGATGCCAGCGTCGCACAGGCCGATCATGGCGATAAACAGGCCCAGACCCACCGAGATGGCGTGACGCAGGACAACCGGGATGGCGTCCATGATGGCCTCGCGCAGGCCACAAAGCACGAGCAGCAAGATGACGACGCCCTCAAGGAAGATGACACTCATGGCCACGTGCCAGTCACCGCCGCAGACGGTGGTGGTGATTCCGGCGATCATCGCGTTGACGCCTAAGCCCGATGCGCAGGCGAGCGGGCGGTTGGCGAAGATGCCCATGCAGATGGTCATGATGCCGGCGCCCAGGCAGGTGGCGCAGGCGAGCGCTCCCGCATCGATGCCAGCGCCCGAGAGCACCGCGGGGTTGACGGCGATGATGTAGGCCATCGCCAGGAATGTTGTCAGTCCAGCGCGGAGTTCGGTCCCGATTGTGGACTTGCGCTCGCTGACGTGAAATAGTTCGTCCATGCATACCCTTTCCTTGTTCGGCCCCGAGTTTAGGCCGATTGACACGAACTCACCCACTATAGCCCCTTTACGACGCTGTTGTTCCTCGCATGTTGATGTTCGGCGCTTTGTAGCAGACGGACGGTATTTTTCGCATGAAAATGTATGGGTACCGTATACTTAAGCGGTTACAACGACCCCTATGGAGGAACGTATGATTAAAGAGCTTTGCCACGACGAGGCTATCCTGTCCCAGCGTTGCGAGGTTGCGACCGTCGAGGACGAGTCGGTCGCACAGGACCTGATCGATACCATCAAGTCGCTCGACGATGCCGGCTGCCTTGCCGCTAACCAGATTGGCGTTACCAAGAAGGTTTGCGTCTATCTGGACGACGCCGGCGAGCCCCACGTGCTCTACAACCCCCGTCTGGTGTTTGGCCTGGGCGCCAGCAAGATGGAGGAGAGCTGCCTGACGCACGAGGAGGTCACCAAGTCCACGCGCTATATCAAGTGCAAGGTTGCCTTTGACCAGATTGTCGACGGCAAGATGAAGGAGTGCCGCCGCGACTACGCGGGCTTTGAGGCGCAGATGATCCAGCATATGATCGACCACTGCCAAGGTAAACTTGTCTAGGGTGACCACAGCACCGCACTTCGCCTCTTTTGGCCCGGGCATGACATTGTTGTCATGTCCGGGCTTTTGTGTTTAGCGCCTTTTTGTTTGGAGACAATGAAATTAGCAAGAACGTAAAGCTAGGAGGCGCTATGTGTACGAGTATTCGATTTACCGATAATTCTGGCCACATGTATCTGGGCCGCAATCTCGACTGGAGCTTTGACTACGGCCAACAGGTTCGCGTGATGCCGCGCGGGTTTCACATTCCGTATTCGTTTATCGACGACGCGACAGCGGCGCACGCGGTGATCGGTATGTGCATCGATTACAGGAACTACCCTATGTTCTTCGATTGCGGCAACGATGCGGGCCTCGCCGTGGCGGGTCTCAATTTCCCGGGTTATGCCGAGTATGCCGAGGACCCTGTCGACGGCAAGAACAATATCTCGGCCTATGAGTTTCCCCTGTGGGTGGCAGCGACGTTCTCGACGGTCGATGAGGTCGAGGCCGCGCTGCGCGATACGGTGATTGTCGCCAAATCTGCCGGAGAGGGGCTGGGCGTGTCACTGCTCCATTGGATTATCGGCGACAGCCAGCGCAGCATCGTGGTCGAGATGATGGCTGACGGCCTGCATGTATACGACGATCCGGTCGACACCCTTGCCAATCAGCCGACCTTCCCGTGGCATATGGAAAACCTACGCACCTATATCACCGCCACAAGCGATTTTCCGCAGACGGCGACATGGCGTGGCGCCGAGCTTAAGCCCTATGGAGCCGGTGCCGGCATGCGCGGCATTCCGGGCGATTGCTATTCGCCGAGCCGTTTTGTAAAGGCGGCGTACCTCAATGCCAATTACCCGCAAAAGGAGAGCGAGACCGAAAACGTCGTTCGCATGTTCCGCTCGCTCGAGGGCGTGGTGATGATCGAGGGAGCGTCCAGGATGGGCGATGGCAAGTTCGAGAAGACTATCTACACTGGATGCTTTAGCGCGCGCACGGGCAATTATTACTACGCGATGTATGGGGATCCGTCGATTCGCTACGTGAGCCTGATGGATGCCGAGGGCGCGAGCCCCGATAGGCTCGTGGTTCCCGAGCCGCGTCGTTCGTAGCTCACCGGTCCGTTGCGACATAAAACGGCTCCGCACCTTTTATGAGATGCGGAGCCGTTGTCGTCAATGGCTGGTGGCGTGTTAGAAGTTGGCGTCGTTGAGCTGGGTGCTCTCGAGTCCGTCGAGTTGCTGTTGCTCGGGCGTATCGGCGACGCTCTCGAGCAACTCGGTGGGATCGACGTTCATGTTCCTACCGGCTTCGTTGCCGTTGACCAAGTCGTCCGAGAAGATGTCGACTTCCATTTCCTCGGCCTCTTCGATCTGAACCTCGAGCGGCACCTGGGCGCGCACGAGCTTAACGGCCGGGCGCATGCGGGCAAACAGCGGCACGTACTCGATGATGATGGCCGAGTTCTCAAGACCGTACCAACGCGCCGGGCTTCCGCAGGCGCGGCGGACGGCGTACTTGATGGCCATGACGCGATGGTCGTTGCGGTTGATGTCCGTTTCGGGGGCAAGCATCTTGCGCAGCATGCAAAAACGGAAGTCGCCCACGTTGCCGCGTGTCTCGTAGATAGAGTAGGTGTGGTGCTGCGGCGGCAACTCACCCGATGCCATCAGGTCGCCAACGATCTGGCGTAGGTAGGCGTTGATGCGCTGATTGACCTTAAAGCCCAGGTCCAAGCGCACGCGGAACAGGAAGTCTGTGCCAAAGGTCTCAACGGAATACTCATGCGTATAGGGCTCGTCGGTAACGTGTACGTTGATGAACCAATATGCCTTGGCGCGCTTGGGGTGCTTGTCCAGGATGGAATAAAGCACGTCGCGGTCGAGCGTGAGCGGGTCGGGGCTGTTGGTGAGAAATACCAGATTGTCAGCGAGCACGGGATAGGTCTCGTCGTTGCGCAGGCGGTTGAGCTGATCGATGTACTTGGAGACGGGCAGCAGGATCGTCTGCGTGCGCTCGATGGCGGTGCCGCGGCGCCACACGTACATAAGGCCAAACAGCAGTGCGGCCAGGAAGATCATGACGTAACCGCCGTCAAAGAACATGGTGAGGCACGAAGCGAAGAAGCACAGCTCAATGGCACCAAAGAGCAGGGCGAAGGCGCAGGCGCCCAGCTTGTGTTTGAGGATGCCGACGATATAGCTCGTCAGCAGTGTGGTGGTCATGAGCATAGTCACGGTAATGGCGAGGCCATAGGCGCTCTCCATGCGCTCGGAGTTTTGGAACAGCAGCACGATGAAGATGCAGCCGACCCACATGATGTTGTTGACGAGCGGAATATAGAGCTGGCCCTTGGTGTCGCTGGGGTAGTGGATGCGCAGATGCGGCATAAGGTTGAGACGCGTGGCCTCGGATACCAGCGAGAACGAGCCGGTGATGAGCGCCTGCGAGGCGATGATGGCCGCTACGGCCGAAAGCACGATGGCAAAGGGGCGCAGGGGCTCGGGGAGCATCATATAGAACGGGTTGACGATATCCATCGCGAGCATCTGGGGATTGGAGTTGTTGGCGAGCAGCCAAGCGCCCTGACCCAGATAGTTAAGGATGAGGGCCGCCTTAACAAACGGCCAGGATGCATAGATGTTTGCCTTGCCAACGTGGCCCATGTCCGAGTAGAGCGCCTCGGCGCCGGTCGTCGACAGGAAGACGAAGCCGAGCACCATGATGCCCGAGTGGTTGATGGGCGAGAACAGGAACATGATGCCGCGAATGGGGTTGAGGGCGCGCAGGATGGACAGGTTGCCGAGCATGTTGAACAGGCCGGTGCCCGCCAGGAACAGGAACCATAGCGTCATAAGCGGGCCGAACAGCTTGCCGATTGACGAAGTGCCGGCGCGTTGCATGGCAAACAGACCGCAGATAATGATGATGGTGATGATGATCACATTGGTCTGGCCGTCGCCCAGCAGCGCGTGGCCCAACTCGATGGTGCGCAAGCCCTCGATGGCCGTGGTAACCGTGACGGCGGG
>USEF01000057.1 GCA_900553475.1 uncultured Collinsella sp.
ACTGAATTTGGGGTTGAATCGTTTAAACAGTCCCTATTTCACCGCAACTTATTTGGGGATGAAAAAGGCGGAGGCCCTGGGGAGGGACTCCGCCTTATATACAGGGGGCGATGGTATTCGCGTGTTGCGGGATTAGACCAGACGGGCGTTGATCGTCTTGGCGATCTCGGCGGCGTCGGTGGAACCCTTGACGGTGGCACGGAAGTCCTCGTCCATGAGCGCCTCGGCAACTTTGGACAGGATCTTGAGGTGCGTGGTGCCGGCCTGGGCACCGGGGATGAGCAGGGCGATAGCCACGTTGACGGGAGCGCCGTCCATGGTGTCCCAACCGGTCACGCCGGACTCGTCCTTGACGACGATGACGGCAGCCTCGGTAATGGCGTCGGACTTGGCATGCGGGATGGCGAAGCCCTCCATCATGCCCGTGGTGCCCTCGGCCTCGCGGGCCAGGAAGGCGTTCATCACGGCGTCGGCGTCGCTGGCGATACCTGCCTTGACGGCCTGGTTGGAAACGAAGCTCAGAGCCTCGTCACGAGAAGCGAAGTCCTCGACGACAAAGACATTCTCGACCTTCACGAAGTCGGCAGCCTCGGCCTTGGGGGCCTCGACGGCAGCGGCCTTGGGAGCCTCAACCGGCTTGGCTGCAGGAGCGGCCTTCTGATTCTTCTCGAAGTCGTACTTCTTGAAGGCCACGAACAGGATGCCACCGATCACAGCGCCGATGAGGATAGCGAGGACCCAAAGCGGACCGTTCTCGACAACAGGCAGGACCAGGAAGCCACCGTGAGGCGCCGGATCGTGAACGTTGAACATAATGGTCAGGATCGAAGAGATAGAGGAACCGAGCATCATGATGGGCATGACGGGCCAGATGTTCTTGGTCATGAACGGAATGGCGCCCTCGGTGATGTGGGTGCAACCAAGGATGAGGTTGACGACACCGGCGTCGTGATCCTCCTGGCTGAAGTACTTCTTGCCGACAACGACAGCGAAGGTGGTGATCAGCGGCGGAACGATGCAGGCAGCGGAGACGGCAGCCATGAAGTTGGTGCCGAAGTTGTAGGTATCGGTGCCAACACCGGCGGCCAAAGCCTCGGTGAGCATAGCGGTACCGGTGACGTAAGCAGCCTTGTTGACCGGGCCGCCCATGTCAAAGGCGCACATGCAGCCAATGGCAAGACCCAGGACAACGGCGCCAGAGGCGGACAGGCCCTTGAGGAAGTCCATCATGGCGGTGTTGATGGCAGCCATGGGGCCGGAAATGCCGAGCATAACCAGACCGACGATGGCCGTCGAGAACAGCGGGTACAGGAAGATAGCCTTGAGGCCGTCCAGGTTCTTGGGCAGACCGGCAAAGACCTTCTCGAGCAGCAGGATGACATAACCAGCGAGGAAGCCACCGACGATGCCGCCCAGGAAGCCGAAGCCCACGCCAGCGCCACCGGCGTCGATCATGCCGGTCTCGGCGTTAACAGGCAGGCCCTGGATGGCGATCATACCGGCAACAAAGCCGGGGACGAGCGCCGGGCGCTTGCCGATGGACTCGGCGATGTAGGCGGAAAGCACCGGAACCATGAGGTTCATGGCGATGCCGCCGATGATCTTGAGCATCGCAGCAAAGCTGTTGTAGTCAGACGCCGTCGAATCGAAGGACGTAATGCCCCACAGGAACGAAACGGCGGTCAGAACACCACCAGCAACGACGAAGACCAGCATGTGGCTGACGCCGTTCATGAGGTGCTTGTATATGATGTGGCCGATGGACTCCTTCTCCTCGACCTCGTCCTCGACATCGGCAGCGGCTGCAACCGTGCTGTCGCCCTTGGCGGCGAGCGCGCGGTCAATCAGCTTACCGGCGGCCTCAACGGACAGGGCCTTGGAAACACCAACGGAAACCATGGGCTTACCGGCGAAACGCTCAGCCTGGACATCCTTGTCTGCTGCGACGACGACGGCCTTGGCACCAGCGATCTCACTCTTGGTGAGCTCGTTCTCGACACCGACCTGGCCATGAGTCTCGACCTTAATGGTCAGACCGCGCTCGGCAGCTGCCTTCTCCAGCGCCTCCTTCGCCATGAAGGTGTGCGCAATGCCGGTCGGGCAACCGGTCGCGGCGATGATGTCAAACTTAGCCATGTGTCCCTCCTTCTTGAGTACAGCGCCCGCGGGCGCTCCCCTACACGCGCTTCGATGCGCGTTTTTCCACAACTGAAAGATACCAACCTACCGTCCGCGTGAGAAGAGACAAGGTGCAATTCTCCGGTGAAAGGTTCTTTCATAACCGTAAACGGTAAGTGAAAGTTTACCATCAACACTTGAAACGGCAAGGTGTATCTTGTAATTGAAAATGCCCGTATACTATGGCATTGCGAATCAAATTAGATTTTCATGCCAACCAGGAGCCATCCATGACCGATAGTAGCAAGAGCGCACTTTCCCTCATTAGCACCCATCAGGGATACAGCGAGTCCGAGCAGCGCATTGTCGACTATATATTGGAGCACCAGTCCGAGGCGCCACGCCTCACGGCCGCTCAGCTCTCGCGCGCCGCCGCCACGTCCGAGGCGACCGTTTCGCGCTTCTGCCGCAAGCTTGGCTTTGGTAGCTTCCGCAGCTTTCAGTTTTCGTTGGCGAGGGATTTGGAAAGCCAGCGTAACGAGGGCCTGACTGACGAGGTCTCGCTCGACAATATGGAGCAGAGCCTCAAGAATATCCTGGCTGCCAAGGTGAACGAGCTTAATGCGACCATCGACGGGATCGACCACGATACGCTGGCGGCTGTTGTGCATGCCCTTAAGCATGCAGGGGTTATTGAGTTTGCAGCTGTGGGCAATACGAACGCGGTCGCGCTCGATGCGACGTTTAAGTTTTCGCAGCTGGGCCTGCGCTGCATGGCGAGCACCATTAGCGAGACATCAATCGGCTTTGCGCTCACGTTACGCCCGGGTGACGTCATCGTGCTTATCTCAAACTCCGGCAAATCGCGTCGACTGAATCGCATGGCAAAAGCGGCTCGCGACTGCGGCGCGACCGTAGTCGTCATCAGCAGCGACAGCAAATCCCCGCTCGCGCGCCTGGCAGACTACACTTTTAACACCGTCAGCCACGAAGCGCTGCTGACAACGGGCGACTTTGCGTTCTCTAAGATCAGCGCCACGATGATCATCGAAGTCATCTACAACTTCCTGCTGCCCGAGATTGAAGACGCGCGTGAGCATATCAGCTACTACGAGGAGCTCATCCAGCCGGATAAAGTCGTGGAGTAAAACGCGTAGTGGGACAAAAATTTCAGTCTATTTTGTCCCACCAACACCGCTGATACGACCTAACCTCGAGCTTCTTCGAGCATCTGCTTCGCGTGGGCCAAGCTTGCCTCGGACTGATCGCCGCTCAACATGCGGGCGATCTCGGCAGTACGCGCTTCGCCGGTTACCTCATCCAAATGCGTCTGGGGAACATCGCCCGGTTCCTTGCTGACGACATAATGCTTGTCAGCCATGACGGCGACCTGCGCCAAGTGGGTTACGACAATCACCTGATGCGTAGCGGCGAGATCTGCCAGCACGCCCGCGAGCGCACGCGCCGTGGAGCCACCGACACCGGCATCGACCTCGTCAAACACCAGCGTATTGACACCGTCCGCGTTACCGAGGACAACCTTGCTTGCAAGCATGACGCGGCTGAGCTCGCCGCCCGACGCAATGCGGCGCAGGGGACGTGGCGTCAAGCCGGCACCGCTGCGGTATAGCAGCTCGTAGCTCGAAGGACCAACGGGCGTCCACTCAGCACGGGGAAGATCGCGCGACTCCCAGACGAGCTCGGCACTACCCATCTCCAAGCGCGCCATCTGGCGGCCAACCTCGTGGCAGAAGCGCGGGGCCGCCGTATTGCGTGCGCGCTTAAGTGCCTTGGCAGCGGCAAACAACTCGCGCTCGGCGCTCCCGAGTGCCTCACGCGCCTTTTTGATCTGCTCATCGCCATCATCGACCAGGGACAGCAGCTCTTGCGAGCGATCGCGCATGGCAAAAACATCGTCCATGGTGGGACCCCACTGACGCAACAGGCCCTTGAGGTCGGAATATCGCTCACGCATGCGTGCGAGCTCGCGCGGGTCGAAGGCGACGCCATCGCGATAGGTACGAAGCTCGTTCGCGCAATCCTCAAGGGAGATACAGGCATCCGAAAGCGCATCGGCAATGTCGCCCAGTTTGCGATCGACGGTAGCCATTCGGGAAAGTTCTGCCACGGCGCTGTTCACGGCGTCGAGCGCTCCCCCTTCGGAGGCAAGCGATGCATGGGCATCGTTAGCTGTGGCAACCAGTACCTCGGCATGTTCGGAGCGCGGCAGCAGTTCCTCGAGTTCCTCATACTCGCCCGGTTTGGGGTCGACCTCGCCGATGCGCTCGAGCGCAAAGCGCGCCTCCTCGACGCGACTCCCCCGCGCACGTGAGGCCTCCTCGACGCGACGGACCTCCTTGGCAGCCGCGCGCGAGGCTTTAAAGCAAGCACGGTAGTGCTCGAGCGCCTCAAACGCAGAGCGTCCCGCCCAGGCATCGACCATCGCAACGTGATGCGCCGGATCGAGCAAGCGCTGGTGCTCGTGCTGGCCGCACAGATCCATCATCACGCCGACGCGCTCCGAAAGCTCGCGCACGCTGGCGATGCGGCCGTCAATCTTCACGCGGCTGCGGCCCTCGGCAGAAAGGCTACGCTGCACGGTAAAGCCCTCCGTGTCGTGCGGCCCGTCAAACAGGCGCGCCTCGACGCTCGCCAGCGCCTCGCCCTCGCGCACCGTCGACGAATCCGCACGCTCACCCAAAATAAGCTTGAGCGCCGAGAGCAGCGCGGTCTTGCCGGCGCCGGTCTCGCCGGTCAGGACAGTCAGACCGGCACTCGGCACCAGCGTCGCCTCGCGAATGAGTGCAATGTTAGAAACCTGCAGCTCATCGATCATGACGGACTCCGTAGAAAACGCGGCTCACCGAGTTATAGAAGCTCTCGGGGCCGTAATCGAGGAGCAGCACATCTCCGGGCCCGCGGCGCACAGCCACGCTCTCAACGGTGCCATCGCAGGTAATAAACTGTCCATCGATAGCGATCGCCGGAACGCTTGGACGGTCATCGGACATAAAGATTTCGACGACATCACTCGGCGAAGTCAAGAAGGCACGGGCCTGAATGGTGTGCGGCGCAATGGGTACGCAGACCATGCCCGTATAGTCGGGGCTCACGATGGGGCCACCGGCACTGAGCGCGTAACCCGTAGAACCAGTCGCCGTGGACACGACCACGCCGTCGCCACGCAGTCGGTCGATATGGTGGCCCGACACCGTGATGTCGAACTCGACCATATCGGACAGCGGACCGCGGGTAAGCGCCATGTCGTTGAGGGCGAAGGTGCGCACGACATCCTTCGTACCGTCTTCGCGCACGGACACGATATCCGCGGCGATGGTAGCGCGACGGCTCACATGCAGCTCGCCGGACAGGGCGTCGCTCACGACCTGCAGAATGTCGCGCTCCTCGGGACTCGCAGCCGTCAAAAAGCCCAGGTGACCATAGGAAAGACCGAGGATAGGAATCTCGCGATGGTTGAGGATGCGGGCAGCGCGCAGCAACGTACCGTCGCCGCCGAGCGTAATGACCAGATCGGAGCCGTCAATATCAGGCGTGCTCTGAATCTTGGATCGCTGGTCGGCAGCCCATGCGACCTCATAGCCCTGGCGCGTCAGCCAAAGCTCGATCATCAGGCCGCTCTCGACCGCCTCTTGCTTGTAGTAATTGGGAACCAGAAAGACCTTCATAGCGTTGCAGCTTTCTCGCTCAAAACCGATACCTGAGATTGCAACTCGTCTTGCGGGCGGTCGCCGGAGTCAAATCTCGTGCCGTACAGGAAAAACTCAACGTTTCCCTTGGCACCATGAATGGGCGACACGCACACATCGACCGGGAACAGCCCCTTAGAGGCAAAGAGTTCAACTGCCGCAACGAGTGTATCACGGCGCACG
The DNA here is from genome assembly GCA_900553475.1 of uncultured Collinsella sp. Taxonomy (GTDB): domain Bacteria; phylum Actinomycetota; class Coriobacteriia; order Coriobacteriales; family Coriobacteriaceae; genus Collinsella. The sequence goes on from USEF01000057.1 coordinate 6,009, forward strand.
GCGGGATCGGTCACAATGCCGCCCTCGCCCACCAGCGCCGCCGGAGCCTCAAACTGCGGCTTTACGAGCGTGCAGAATGCACCCGTAGGCGCGAGGCACGCCAGTACCGCATCGATAATATTCGCGATGCTGGTAAACGAGACATCACACACAGCCAGGTCGATGGCGCCGGTATAGCCAAGCTCAGGCAGCTGCGTCACGTTTGTGCGCTCATGCAGCGTCACGCGATCGTCCTGACGCAACGACCAATCGAACTGGGCGTGACCCACGTCCACAGAGACAACGGTCGCAGCTCCGCGCTTGAGCAGGCAATCGGTAAAACCGCCGGTAGAGCAGCCCACATCCAAACAGGCAAGGCCCGTCGGATTGATGCCAAACGCATCAAGCGCGCCTTCGAGCTTAAGACCACCGCGGCCAACATAGGGAATGCGCCCCTTCACGTGCAGCGGCAGCCCCGGGATCACCTTAAGGCCCGGCGAAGTCAAGCGCTCACCGCCACTCGAGACCAAGCCGGCCATAAGAGTGCGAAGGGCATCCGCGCGATCGGCGCAGATGCCCTGTGAAATCAGTTCGTCATCAAGACGCACGCGTTTCATGAATGCCATCAACCATTCGTATCCGGAGATGCGGCCTAGCTATCCTGGGATTCGTTTGTCGCATCCTCATCGTATTCTTGCTCGAGCTTGTCGGCCTCACGCGGCGTCAACTCAAACTTGTCGACCATATCGACCGCGCGGGAGCCCAGCTCAATCGCTTCGTCAAACAAATCGAGCGAACGCTCCAAGGAGGTATCCTTGGAGCGAACGGTAGCGATGATCTGATCCAGACGGTCCGAGATCTCATCAAAGTTACGGACAGAACCCTCTGGCATGGCTACTCCTCGACGGAGTCGACAACAGCCTCGGCGGCGTCCGCATCCTCGGCCAGCACGCCAGCCTCAGCTTGGGCAACCGCAACCTTGGCGGCAGCCTCGGCAGCCTGCGCCTCCTCGCGAGCGCGATCTTCGGCCAGCAGCTCCTGGTACAGGTCCTCGCCTGGCAGCTCCTCGCTGCGAGCAATCTTGCCCAGCACGCCGTTGACGAACGAAGCGGACTGGTCGGTGCCATAGGCCTTGGCAAGCTCGACGGCCTCGTTGATTACGATGGCGTCCGAGACCTCCTCGTCGGTGAGGAAGCGCATCTCATAGACGGCGATACGCAGCAAATTGCGGTCGGCGCCGGGCATGCGCATAAGATCCCAGTTCTTGGCGACGGCGCGCAGGGCACAGTCGATACGATCGATATGCTCGTAGGCACCGCGGCAAAGCTCCAGCGCATAGGGGTCGAGGGGACCCTTCGAGATCAGGAAATCGCCCTCGAGGACGCGCTCGAGCGGACTGTCCGTGGCCTCGGCCTGGAACAGCAACTGTAGCGCCTGACTGCGGGCAAGCGTGCGCCCGCGATAAACCTTAAGGCTCAAAGGTTACTCCTTGGGGAAAACGAGACCGTCGATGCAAACGTCAACGCGCTCGACCTCGACGCCCACCTGAGCATCGATGGCAGCGACCACGGCGGCGCGAACGGCCTCGGCGAGCTTCTTGAACGGATAGCCAAAGAACACCACGACACGCACGGTGAGTGCGAGCTTGTCGCCGACGACCTCGGCCTCGACCGCCGGCTCGGAAGCAGGGGCCTTGGACGAGAGCATCATGGAGACAAGGTTGGTGGCAAGGTCCTTGACGCCAACGGAGGCGATGCCCTCGACATCCGACACGGCGCGCGAGACGATGGCGGTCAGAACATCGGGCGAAATGCCGATGCCGTCAATCTTGATTTCCTGGGGCATGAGTCCTCCTAGAAGAGTTGGTTGCTAGACGCGGGAGACGAACTTGCCGTCGCGGGTGTCAACCTTGATGACCTCGCCCTCGTTGAGGTACATGGGGACCTGGATGACAGCGCCGGTGTCAATCGTGGCCGGCTTGGTGGAACCCTGGACGGTGTCGCCCTTAAAGCCCGGGTCGGTCTGGACGATGGTGGTCTCGATGAACATCGGCGGGGTCACGCCCATGAGCTCATCGTCGGCGAAGAGCAGCTGGCAAATGTCGTTCTCGCGCAGCCACTTGGAGTTCTCGCCCACCATGTCCTCGGGAACGGGAACCTGCTCATAGGTCTCGTTGTCCATGAAGATGTAGTCGGCGCCATCGTTGTAGAGGTACTGGAACTCACGGGTGGTGAGCATGACGCTCTCGAACTTGGTGCCGGCGTTGCAGGTGTTCTCGACGACACGGCCGCTCTTGATGTCGCGGGTCTTGTAGCGCACAAACGCGCCGCCCTTGCCCGGCTTGACATGCTGGAACTCGACGATGGTGTAGACCTTGTCCTTGATGCGGAGACCGAGGCCGTTCTTGAAGTCGGCGGTAGAAATGGTAGGCATAGCGACCTTTCTTGTTATGGGCAGAACGCACAAGCGTCCAAATTACATACGACCGAAATTATACACTTGCTGACGGCGCCTGCAGCGAGCGCATAAAAAGAGAACGCGGGGCGTCCGAATCGATCCGGACGCCCCGCCCCAAAAATCTATCGAAATGGGCTAGCAATCGATGACGTGCAGGTCGTGCGGGGTCTTGGTGAAGGGCTCGTAGCCGTTCTCGGTGACCACGCCGTAGTCCTCAAGGCGCACGCCGCCCACGCCGGGCAGGTAGACGCCGGGCTCCATGGTGACAACCGAGCCGATCTCGATGGTGTTCTTGCTGCGGTTGAAGTTGGGCAGCTCGTGGATGTCGATGCCCACGCCGTGGCCCAGACCATGGTTGTAGTAATCACCATAGCCGGCATCGCCGATGATCTTCTTGGAAAGCTTGAAGATGTCGTTACCCTCAACGCCCGGATGGATGGCGGCGACGCACTCCTCGTGCGTGCG
>USEF01000058.1 GCA_900553475.1 uncultured Collinsella sp.
CTGGATGCGCGTGAGGGCGTCGGCGGGGGTGACTGCTCCGCCGGCAACATCGCTCAGCAATTGCTCAAGATCCCGCTTATCCATATATGTTCCCTTCGACGGCGCAAAGTCTAGCACTCAAAGGGTGTGTTTCCGAACACTAAGACAAAATTGTTCGGAAACTATAGGACAGACTGATTCAATTGTTAGATGGATCGGCTAGTCGCGCAGGATGATGTCCATGGCGAGCATCAGGTTGCGCTCGTCGATGGCAAACGGGGCGGCCTCGCGCGTCTTGGGCTTGGCGCAAAACGCGATGCCCGTGCCCGCGGCCTGAATCATGGGGATGTCGTTGGCGCCGTCGCCGATCGCGACGGTGTGGGCCATGTCGACACCGCACTCAACCGCCCAATCCAGCAGCTGAATGAGCTTGGATTCCTTGGTCACAATGTCTGCCGCCAGCTTACCCGTGAGCTTGCCGTCCACGACTTCCAGGCGGTTAGCGAGGCAAAAGTCGATGCCCGCGGCGGCCACGATCTTGTCGGCGATTTCGTGAAAGCCACCACTTACCACGCCGACCTTCCAGCCCTTGCTGTGCGCCGATCGCACAAGCTCCAGCGCGCCGGGGGTAAACGTCACGCGCGCAAAGGTGCGCTCGAACACACTCTCATCCAAGCCGGCAAGCAGCCCCACGCGTTCCTCGAGCGCCTGCTTAAAGTCAAGCTCGCCGCGCATGGCGCGTTCGGTGATCTGTGCAACTTGCTCGCCCACGCCGGCCTCTTCGCCCAACAGGTCGATGACTTCCTGGTTGATGAGCGTGGAGTCGATATCCATAACGATGAGGCGTGCGGTCATGACGGGCCTTTCCGAGTGCGGTTGTATTGGGGCACATTGTCGCACGCGGCGCGCCTTGGCGACGGCCAGGCCGCGTCAATTGTTTCGTCTCCGTCAAGTCTTTGGGCAAGAGTTACTTTTTCGCGGTACATCGACGTGGGTGCGATAAGATAGAACGCCATGTCTGGCTGCGCGGTTTACGCAGGCTGGGCAAATCTGTACGACGCCGCCCGGAACGACACGGGGCGGCACAGATCCATAAAGGAGGATCACTGGTATGAGCCAGACCCGTCCCATCGATGAGCATTCCATGCACACCCGTACCTGCGGCGAGCTTCGCTTCGAGAACGTGGGCGAAGAGGTCACCCTCACCGGTTGGGTGAGCCGTCGCCGCGACCACGGCGGCCTTATCTTCTGCGACCTTCGCGACCGCGAGGGCATCACGCAGCTCACCTTCGACCCCGAGCACTCCGACGGCGATGCCTTTAAGATCGCCGAGACCATGCGTCCCGAGTGGCCCATCAAGATCCACGGCGTCGTGCGCGCCCGTGGCGAGGAGACCACCAACACCAAGCTCGCGACCGGCGAGATCGAGGTCCTGACCGACCACGCCGAGGTGCTTAACACGTCCGTTACCCCGCCGTTCCAGATCGAGGACGGCATCGAGACCAGCGAGGATACCCGCCTGCGCTATCGCTATCTGGACCTCCGTCGTCCCGAGATGATGGCCAACCTCAAGCTGCGCTCCGACTTCACCTTTGCCATTCGCGAGGCGCTGCACAACCGTGAGTTCATGGAGGTCGAGACGCCCTCCCTGTTCAAGTCCACGCCCGAGGGCGCCCGCGACTTCATCGTCCCCAGCCGCATCCAGCCGGGTAACTTCTACGCCCTGCCGCAGTCCCCGCAGCTCCTGAAGCAGCTGCTCATGGTCGGTGGCGTCGAGCGCTACTACCAGGTTGCCAAGTGCTTCCGCGACGAGGATCTGCGCGCCGACCGTCAGCCCGAGTTCACCCAGGTCGATATCGAGATGTCCTTCGTGGACCAGAATGATGTCATGAGCGCGCTCGAGGAGGTCCTGGCCGATGCCTTCGGCCGCATGGGCGCCGAGATGCCCACGCCGCTGCGTCGTATGAACTACTGGGAGGCCATGGACACCTATGGCTCCGACAAGCCCGATACCCGCTATGGCATGCACCTGGTCGACCTGACCGACATCTTTGCCAACTCCAAGTTCAAGGTCTTTGCGACCGCCGCGAACGAGGAGGGTTCTGTCGTCAAGGCCATCAACGCCAAGGGCGCCGGTGCCTGGGCACGTGCCAAGATTGATAAGCTCTCCGGCGTGGCCTCCACGTTTGGCGCCAAGGGCCTGGCATGGATCGCCTTCCGCGAGGACGGCTCCATCAACAGCCCCATCGTCAAGTTCTTCTCGGACGAGGAGATGGCGGCTCTGCGCGAGCGCATGGACGTCGAGCCTGGCGACCTTGTGATGTTCGCCGCCGGCCCGCGCCTGCTCTCTGACGAGATCCTGGGCGGCATGCGTTCTCACATGGCCAATGCGCTCGAGATCAAGCGCGAGGGCCACGACTTCCTTTGGGTCGTCAACTTCCCGCTGTTCCACTGGGATGAGGATCGCAAGGCCTATGCTGCCGAGCATCAGCCCTTTACCCTGCCGACCGAGACCGACATCGCCAAGATCGAGGCCGATCCTTTGGCGGCCGGTTCTTGCACCTACGACTTTGTCATGGACGGCTTTGAGGCCGGCGGCGGCGGTATGCGTATCCACAACGCCGAGATGCAGATGTCCATGCTCAAGCTCCTGGGCTTTACCGAGGAGCGTGCCGAGTCGCAGTTCGGCTTCCTCATGGAGGCGCTCAAGTTTGGTGCGCCCCCGATGGGCGGTTTCGCTCTGGGCCTGGACCGCGTGTGCATGCTGCTTACCGGCTCCGATTCCATCCGCGACGTCATGGCGTTCCCCAAGACGGCCAGCGGCTCCGACCTCATGTCGGGCGCTCCGAGTGCCGTTTCCGGCGCCCAGCTCAAGGACGTCAGCCTGCGCCTGATGTAGACAAGCGGCTACATATTGCCTGTAACGAGGGAAGGACGCGTGCCTTCCCTCGTTTTTTATGTGCCGAGGTTGTGGGGGCGTGGGGTGACCGGACGTCGCGGAAAGCCCGGCCCAGTTTCCTACAGTGAGTCTCTCTGAACGAGCTGCATGTGCATGACGGTGGTGGTGGGTACGGCGCCATTGATCATATCGAGCGCAATGCCTGCGGCCATGTGGCCTTCCTCGCGAAGCGGCTGACGAATGGTCGTCAACGCGGGGACGCTGCGAGCTGCGACCTCGTGGTCATCGAAGCCCACGACCGAAACGTCTTTGGGTACGCTAATTCCTGCTTCGTTGAATGCGGCGATAACGCCGGTTGCGATACGGTCCGATCCGCATAGCACGCCGTCGGCACGTATTTCGCGCGCGAGCAACCGCCGCGTGGCTTGGTAGCCGTCTCCGCTGCTCCATCCGGTATAGATGACATTTTCATCCGGAAGGCTTTCGCCCAAAATTGCACGGTAGCCGCGAAGGCGGTCGATGACGGCGGGGTTATCCTGCGGCCCCAGCACGGCAACGATGTCCTTGCGTCCGCGATCTTTCATAGCGAGCGCCGCAAAGCGTCCGCCCTCTTCGTCGTCGGAGTAGACCGTCGAGAACACGTCGCGATAGGGATGGCCCTCGAGCTGGCCGCATAACACAGTGGGTACGCCCAGCTCGCGCAGCACCTCGAGCAGCTCACTGCCCTTGTAGGGCGAGACGTCGATGACGGCGTCAAACGAGCGGCGCTCAAAATGCTCGCGTGCGCGGTTGCGCTCATGCGAGGAAGATGCCTGCAAGATCACGGGCAAGTAAGACGACTCCGAAAGTTCCTCGGTAATGCCGCTTAAAAACTCACTGTAGGTGGGATTGCTAAACAGCTCGCTCAAAGGCTCGGTAACCAGCACGGCGATAATTTCCGTGCGTCCGACGGCGAGCGCCCGGCCGCGTGCGTTGGGAACGAAGTTAACCTTTTTCGCCGCTGCGCGGACACGCTTTTTAGTTTCCTCGCTAATGCGGGGGGAGTCGTTGAGGGCGCGCGATGCCGTGGAGCGCGAAACACCGGCAGCTTCAGCAACCTCGGCAAGCGTGGGTGCGGTGCGTGCTGGTTGGGTCATGGCGTCTCCTGTGCAATTGGGTCGGTGGGCTATCGATAAAGGCTAATGCGGATACAGATTACTATAGCGCGCGTGAACGGCGTCCATGGTATCCGGTGACCGGTGTCGTTTTGCAATCAAACTGCGACTGAGCACGGCATGTATGGGCGAGACATAGGCAGGCGCGACAGTTGCCTGTGAGTTCAAGAACGATGCCCCGTGCTGTGCACCTAAGCTTAGGGTGACATAAGTAGCATGGTTGTACAACCGGTTGCACCGTTAATCCGACAAAATCGACCGTTCGGCGGACAACCGGTTGCACAGATTTTTGTACCGCCCGTAAGATAAGGACAACCGGTTGCACAAAGAAGCACTACGATGACGAAGGAGCATCACCATGGACGCCATTAACGATTGGGAAAACCAAGCGCTCACCCACAGGAACCGCCTGGCACCCCATGCGTACTTTATGGGTTATGAGACCGCCGATCTCGCCGCTACGTACAGCCGCGAGCTGTCGCGCGGATTTGTCCAGCTGTCCGGCTTGTGGCAGTTCCGCCTTTTTGAGGGCCCCGCGGCCGTCTCCAACGAAGCACTTTGCACGTACGAGCCCGAGTGGGATCACGTGGAGGTTCCGCACCTGTGGCAGGTAGACGGCTATGGCAACCTTGCCTACACCGACGAGGGTTTTCCGTTCCCGGTGGATCAGCCGTTCGTTCCCTCCGACGACCCTACGGGCGTCTACCAGCGCATCGTCAAACTTCCCGCCGTGCCTGCCGGCGCTCGCGAGATTATTCGCTTCGACGGTATCGAGAGCTACGGCGAGCTGTATGTCAACGGCAAGTTTATCGGCATGACCAAGGGTTCGCGCCTGTCCGCCGAGTTTGACGTGACCGACGCGCTCGTCGAGGGCGACAACCTGTTTGCGATCAAGGTTCTGCAGTACAGCGATGGTAGCTACATCGAGGACCAGGACATGTGGTGGGCATCGGGCATCTTCCGCGATGTGTACCTCATGCAGCGTCCCGCCGCGCATCTGGTCGACTTTAGGTTCCGCACGCACCGCGAGGGCGATGCCGCTCTGATCACGCTCGATACGGTTGCCGAGGGCGCAAGTCGCGTCGTGTATACGCTCAGCGATGGCCAGAATGTGGTCGCTACGGGCGAGTGCGTCGACGGCCATGCCGAGTGCAGCGTTGCCGATGCCCACTTCTGGAACCCCGAGGACCCCTTCCTCTATGACCTTACGCTTGAGGTCTACGACGGCGACGAGATCAGCGAGTACGTTCCGCATCGCCAAGGCCTTGCCGAGGTGACGGTCGAGGGCAATCATATCTACCTTAACGGCACCTACTTTAAGATGCATGGCGTCAACCGCCACGACCACGACGATCACAAGGGCCGCGCCGTGGGTCTCGAGCGCATGCGCCGCGACCTGGAGCTCATGAAACAGCACAACATCAACGCGGTGCGCACGTCCCACTACGCCAACGATCCGCGCTTCTACGAGCTGTGCGACGAGTACGGCATCATGCTGGTCGCCGAGACCGATATGGAGAGCCACGGCTTCGAGAATATCGGCAATATCGCCCTGGTCACCGACGACCCTGCCTGGGAGCCGGCTTACGTTGACCGTGTTGAGCGCCTGGTGATGCAGGAACGCAACCACGCGTGCATCATCATGTGGTCGATGGGCAACGAGAGCGGCTATGGCTGCAACATCCGCGCGATGTACGCCAAAGCTCACGAGCTCGACGGTCGTCCGGTCCACTACGAGGAGGATCGCAACGCCGATACCGTCGACGTCATTTCCACCATGTACTCCCGCGTGTCGCAGATGAACGACTTTGGCGAGCATCCGTTCCCCAAGCCGCGCATCAACTGCGAGTACGGCCACTCCATGGGTAATGGTCCCGGAGGCCTGTCCGAGTACCAGGAGGTCTTCGATCGCTGGGATTGCATCCAAGGCCAGTTTATTTGGGAATGGTGCGACCACGGTTTGGCTGCTGTGACCGAGGACGGCGTTGCCTACGACATGTATGGCGGCGACAACGGCGATTACCCCAACAACAGCAACTTCTGCATCGACGGCATGGTGTTCCCCTGGCAGCAGCCGAGCCCGGGCCTTACCGAGTACGGCCAGGTCATCTGCCCGGTTCGCATGGCCTACGATGCCGAGGCGGGCGAGCTGACCGTCACCAACAAGCGTTGGTTTACCACCCTCGAGGATGTCTGCCTGTCGGCGGAGACCCTGGTGGACGGCGACGTGGTCTGCCGCAAGACGCTCATGCCCGGTGCGGTTGCCCCCGGCGAGTCCGTCCAGCTTCCGCTGGTGATTCGCGAGGCCGCAGTGGGCGAGACCCTGCTGACCGTGCACGCCTACACCATGGCGGCTCACGCCTGGTGCGAGCCGATGTTCCAACTGGGTGCAAGCCAGTTTGCCATCGCAAACCATCCGGCGCCGGCAATTGCCGCCCCCACTCGTCCTGAGCTTACGGTCGAGGAGACCGAGCAGGAGATTCGTATTCGCTCCCTCAACGGCGAGCTGACCTTCAGCAAGGTCAACGGTACCGTGAGCGAGTGGAAGGCATCCGGTCGCGACGTCATGACCTCCGGTCCCCAGGTTGGTTTTTGGCATCCGCTCGTCGATAACCACGCCCAGGAGTACGACTCCCTGTGGAAGGATAACTTCATCGATGTGATGCAGACGTCTACCCGCAATGTTTCTTGGAAGCAGGACGACAATGCGGTTGTCGTTACCGTGAGCCAGCGTATCGCTCCTCCCGTCCGCGCGTTCGGCATGCGCGTCGAGCTCGTCTATACCGTGTTTCCGAGTGGCCGCGTCGACCTCAAGGTTTCCGGCGAGCCCTACGGCGACTATTCGGACATTATCCCGCGCATCGGCATCTCCTTCGAGGTTCCCGGTTGTGATCGTGCCGTCGAGTGGTATGGCCACGGCCCGGGCGAGAACTATCCGGACTCGCTGCGCGCCAACCCGGTCGGTCATTACCGCACTACGGTCGACGACATGTTCACGCCCTACGTTATGCCCCAGGACTGCGCCAACCGCGAGGGTACCCGCTGGGTCGCCCTGCGCTCCAGCCACGGTGACGGTCTGGTCGTGACGCGTCCGAGCGACGCCGCTTCCAATCCGTTCTCGTTCTCCGCATGGCCCTATAGCTGCGAGGCTATCGATAATGCCAAGCATGTCTACGATCTTGTCCCGGGCGACACGGTTACGGTCAACATCAACGACCAGCTGCTCGGCCTTGGCTCGAACTCTTGGGGTTCCGAGGTGCTCGATTCCTATCGCACCCGTTTTGAGAGCTTCAGCTTTGAGGTGTCCCTGCGACCGCTGACGTCTGCCGATCTGGCTCAGGCGCTGGCACCCATTAAGGAGGCATAAGTCATGCATATCTTTAACTCGCGTGCCGATTTCGACGCCCAGATGAAGTCCGTCAAGAAGTGGATGCGTACCGGTCAGGCACTCGACGGCGTTTCTGAACTGCAGCACAATGTGGCGTACTCTATCGGCGACTCGCTGGTGTATTGGTGGGTGAACGCCCACGAGGCGGCTACTGCCGATCTGGTCGGTCACCGTCGCTACCATGCCGTGCTCGCCCCGCTCGACGGCAATCTGACCGTTGAGGTGGCTTCCAAGGCCGATCTTACCTGTACGCGCGCCTACAGCGATATCGATGATCGCGAGCGCTTTGAGGGTACGGGGGAGACCGTGACGATTCCCACCGGCGGCGTTGCCGTCGTCGAAATTGACGAGGCCTACCGTGTCGTGGCCGATGCCGCGGATCCCCGCGTCGTGGTACTGCACGTGACAGTCGAAGGTTATTCCTTCCCCAACAAGTAGTATTCGTCCGCCTGGACGTTTGCTTCGCGCCGTTAAGGGGGATGGCTTTGTTGACTCCCTTTTCCCCATTCCCCTTAGCAGGTGCGCCGTCCGTGTTTGCACTTGCAGCTCGGACGGTTTTAGATGACATTTAACAGATGATTGGGAGGGCTTATGAGCTCTGAAAAACGAGGAACGATTGGTTCGTTCGCTCTGCTGGGCATGACGGTCGCCGCCGTGTTCGGTATCAAGAACATCATCAACAACAACGCGGCCATCGGCTTGGCAGCTGCGCCGTCGTTCTTCTTCGCCACGCTTTTGTACTTTGTCCCCTATACCCTGGTTACCGCCGAGTTCGTCGGCCTCAACAAGGACTCCGAGTCTGGCGTGTACGCATGGGTTAAGACCTCGATGGGTGGTCGCTGGGCGTTCCTGACGGCATTTAGCTACTGGTTCGTTAACCTGTTCTTCTTTGCGTCCGTCCTGCCCAACGTCATCATCTACGCGAGCTACGTGTTCTTTGGTGCCAACGCCGAGCTTTCGCAGCTGTGGATCACCATTATCGAGATCGTCGTCTTTGCTATCGCCACGTGGGTTTCGACCAAGGGCGCTAAGTGGATCGGCTCCATTTCCTCCTTCGGTTCGACCGCGGCTCTCGGCCTGACCGCCGTGTTCATCCTGCTGTCCCTGGCTGCTGCCTTTGGCGGCGTTGAGTTCGCTACGGCTCCTACTCCCGCTAACATGGCTCCCGACATGAGCAACTTCGCAACTGCGTGGGGCTTCTTCGGTACGCTTGCCTGGATCATCCAGGGCGTTGGCGGCGCTGAGTCTGTCGGCGTGTTCCTTAACGACCTTAAGGGTGGCGTCAAGGCCTTCGTGCGCACCGTCGTTATCGCCGGCCTGACCATCGGCCTTCTGTATGCAGGCGCTTCGCTGCTGGTTAACCTGTTCATCCCCGAGGGCGGCGTTGCCATCTCCACCGGTATCTTCGACGTATTCGGCGCTGTCTTTGCCCACTTTGGCATTCCCATGGAAGTGTCTACGCGCGCCATCGGCTTGATCCTTC
>USEF01000059.1 GCA_900553475.1 uncultured Collinsella sp.
CGTTGCCAACGCTTCGTAGAAGCGAGGCAACGGGGGCCTTCATGCGCGAGGACGTTTTGGAAACTAAGTACGGGGACCCGCCCAAGCCGTCCGGTGGGATCAGAGTACCCTTGCTGTTACTCTGCTTTGCCCACAGAGTTGAGGTTGGTCATGCGGATCTTAACCAGCTCGGTGATCTCACGCATGCCCTCCTTGGCCGGCTTCTTGGGGTCGAAGCAGGCGGGGTTCTCGGCCATGTAGGCCATGAAGCCCTTGGTATAGGCCTGACGCAGCTCGGTGGCGTAGTTAACCTTGCAGATACCGTTCTTGACTGCCTCGGCGACCTGCTCATCAGGCACACCGGAAGTGCCGTGCAGAACCAGCGGCACGTCGACAGCGTCGCGGATAGCCTTGACGACGGACTGCTCAATATGCGGCGTAGCGGTGTAGACACCGTGGCTGGTGCCGACGCCAATAGCGAGGGAGGTGCAGCCGGTGCGCTCGACGAACTCCTTGGCCTCATCAGGATCGGTGTAGGGATTCTCACCCTCAACTGCAGGACCGTCGTCCTCCTTGCCGCCGACCTTGCCGAGCTCAGCCTCAACAGGCACGCCCATGGCGCGACCAGCATCGGCAACGGACTTGGTCAGGGCGATGTTGTCCTCAAAAGACTCGTGAGAGCCGTCGATCATGACGGAAGTGTAGCCGGTGCGGAGAGCCTGCATGCAGCGCTCGTAGCCATCGCCGTGATCGAGGTGCAGGGCAACGGGAACCGTAGCGCGCTCGGCAGCAGCCTTGACCATGCCGTAGAAGTAGTCCAGGCCAGCGGTCTTGATGGTGCCCGGGGTGGTCTGCATGATGACGGGGGACTTGGTCTCCTCGGCAGCGGCCAGAACGGCCATAACAAACTCGAGGTTCTCGACGTTGAAAGCGCCAACAGCGTAGTGGCCGGCCTGAGCGTCCTTGAGCATCTTTTCGGTGGTAACAAGTGCCATGAGCGTTTGCTCCTCTCCCTCGCCCGCATCTGGACATCGGGCGTAGTTGTTCACAAAGCGTTTTACCTTGCGTTTTACTGCGCTCATTGTATGAAATTCAGCGTCTTTGCATGTGCGAGATATTGAGCCCATGCAGGTCAATACAGTCGTTTTTGAAAAGTAAACGGAAGGAATTGGGGCCGGGCGGGCGTGTTCGATATTGAATTTTGGGCGTTGAGCGTCTTTCTTTTATTGAAAAGATAAGTAATCGAAAGGTGTTTTCTTACTCAAAAAGAAAATGAACGAAAATAGAGTCAACACAATTCCTGCAAATTTAGCCGAGAATGGAGCAGACATGACCCAAGCTACCAACCGTGCTTTTGCCGACGAACGCCGCGCCGCCATCATGGAAATGCTCGAGCACAACGCCTCGGTGCAGGTAGCAGAAATCGCCCAGACCTTTGGCGTGTCCTCCGTCACCGCCCGCGCCGACCTGGACGCGCTCGCCGAAGCAGGCAAGCTGCGCCGCACGCATGGTGGCGCCGTATCGCTCCACAAGCGTCTGACTGTTTCCACGCAGGATCGCCGCATCAATGTCAACGTCGCCGCCAAACAAGCCATCGCACAAAGCGCCATTGAACTCGTCAATGACGGTGACACCCTGCTCGTCGACTCGGGCACCACGGCGCTCGAGTTCATCCGGCTCCTTGATCAGCGCGACGGCATCACCGTTATCACGGCCGACATTACCATCGCCGATTATATTGACGAGAGCATGCCCTCGGTCGATGTCGTCATGCTGGGCGGGGCACTGCGCAAAGGTCATCGCTATCTGTACGGCCCACTTACCATGCAGGCTCTCCAAATGGTCCACGCCGATCTTGCCGTCATGTGCCCTGGCGCTTTTGTTCCCGGCTGCGGCTTTACGACCGACTTTCCCCAGATGGCCGAGACCAAAACAGCTATGATCGCCGGAGCCCATCAAAGCGTCGCCCTCATGGACGCTAGCAAGGTTAACGGACGCGGCATGTACCGCTTTGCCGAACTGACTGATGTCGACACCATCGTGATGGACCGTGACCCCGATCATGCCGTCGCCACCTCAATCGCCGAGGCCACCGACAGCGCACGTCCAGCCCTCATCATCGCCGGCGCTTAAACAAAAACCACCACAAAGGTGCCTGTCCCCTTTGTGGTGGTTGTGATGGCTGAGCGTCAAAAGTGAGCGTGTCGCTACTTGGACAGCTCGTCGGCGAGGGCCTCGATCTGGGCGCGCGAGGCTTCGTTGAGCGAGCCCAGCACAGTCACCTTGTTCTGCGTCAGGGTGATGTCCTTCATGCCCTCGAGCTCCTTGGTCATAACCTTGGCAGCCGCGGGTGCCCAAGAGCCGGCCTCGACGAGCGCCACCGTACGGTTCTGGTAGGCGTGCTCGGCGAGCGTATGGATGAAGGTGCTCATGCACGGGAAGATCTCGCCCTGATAGGTGATGGAGGCGAGCACCAGACGGTCGTAGCGGAACGCATCCTCAACGGCCTCGGCCATGTCGTCACGAGCCAGGTCAAAGACGGAGACCTTCTGGCCGCGAGCCTCAAGCGCAGATGCGAGCTCCTCGACGGCAGCCTTCAGATGCCCGTACACGCTCGCGTAGGCAATCGTGATACCCTCGTCCTCGGGTTGATAGCTCGACCAGGTGTTATAGGTGTCGAGGTAGTAGCCCAGGTTCTCAGTCAGCACGGGGCCGTGGAGCGGGCAGATAATCTGGATGTCCAGGTCGGCGGCCTTCTTGAGGACGGCCTGCACGAACTTGCCGAACTTACCGACGATGCCAAAGTAGTAACGGCGCGCTTCGCAAGCCCAGCCCTCGGGATCCTCGATGTCGTTGGCGCCAAACTTGCCAAAACCGTCGGCACTAAAGAGCACCTTGTCGGTGGACTCGTAGGAGAAGAGCACCTCGGGCCAGTGAACATTGGGGGCACCGACAAAGGTTAGGCTGTGGCCGCCCAGGTCGAGCACGTCGCCATCTTTGACGACCATCTTGCGCTCGGGGAAGTCGGTGCCAAAGTAGTTGACCATCATACGGAAGGCGCCCATGCTGGCAACAATCTGCGCCTGGGGATAGCGCTCCATAAAGGCGGCGATGCCGGCGGAGTGATCGGGCTCCATGTGATGGACGATCAGGTAGTCGGGCGTGCGGCCATCGAGCACGGCCTCGAGGTTGCCGAGCCACTCGTCAACAAAACCGCCGTCGACTGAATCGGCGACAGCGATCTTTTCGCCCAAGATAACGTAGCTGTTGTATGCCATACCATTCTCGGACACATCGTACTGGCCCTCGAACAGGTCAATGTCGTGATCGTTGACGCCAATGTAGCGGATATCCTTGGTGATCTCCATCAGGCAAAGCCTCCTAGATAGACAAAAGAACCCGTCTATCATAGCACTCGCCCTCGTAGCCACGGCTATCTGCCAGCATCCTTACCGATTGTTATTGATGCGGAATATACCGCTTTTGACCTGCAAAAACTATACGCGAGGCTCTGCCGTGGTGTGCCGAACGATGAGCTTGCCCGGAATACGAATGGCAACAGTCTTGCCCGTTGCCCCCGCTTTGGGAACCGCATGCTCGAATACCTCGCGTCCGCGCTGATGTAGATCGAATCGCACGGTCGTGAGCTCGTTATGCGCGACAAAGTCGTCGAGCGAGTCATCGACGCCCACCACGCTCACGTCCTCGGGCACACGCAATCCGCTGTCGCGCAACGCAGCGATCGCACCGTTTGCCATCTGGTCATTTGCCGCGTAAATCGCCGTCATGGTGCGGTCGTGCTCAGCCAGATATCTGCCGGCTTCGTAACCGCTGTTGGCAGACCAGTCACCCTCGAGCGGTTCAGCCATTTTGATATGCCTGCGCTCGAGAGAATCTCTCCAACCGGCCCGACGGAACTGCTCGTCGACCGAGAAGGACGGACCGCCGATAAAGCGAATTTGCTCGTGGCCCAGCTCAAACAGATGATCCATAAGCAGTAGAGAACAGCCATAGTGGTCGGAGTCGACCGTGGTCACCCGCGGGTGCGCATACATGGTGACGATAACCGTGCCAATGCCCGGCAGCGGATCAAACGCCTCAAAATCGGGCGCCATACGACTCATGCCGATAATGATGCCGTCCACGGGCAGCGCTGCCATACGACGCGTTGCCTCGGCAAGCGAAAACTCCTCAGTCTTGGACATCTCGACCAGCGTGATAGCACAACCGCGGTCGCGGGCTGCACTGGCAATGCCGTCGATCATCGTAAGGTTACCGAACTTGGTGACGTCGTTAACGCACAGCCCGACCGAATGGTAGCGGCCGTCGCGCAGCGAGCGACCGGCATAGCTCGGACGGAAACCGAGCTCCTGCATGGCTGCCTGCACGCGCTGACGCGTCTGTTCGTTCACGTTGGGCAATCCGTTGGCAACGCGCGAAACCGTCTGCTGCGAAACACCGGCAGCGCGGGCAACGTCGGCCATGGAAACCGGACGCGAACCCGTGTCGTTGGAAGGGCGCCTTGCCACAAAATCACCTTCGCTCCTGTAGGAAGCCTAAATACCCCATGCGAAATTGCTGGTCACACGGGAGGCTTTGTTGTCTTCCGATAATGTTAACGTACTCTACTATACCTATCAGCAGTTATGCAGCGCCCTCAATACCACCTGAATACCGTTCACGGCTCATTTTCGACCGATTGCAGGAAAGCGAAGAAGTCCGTGGTTCCAGGCTATGAGTACGTTAACATAAGGCGTAAGCACACCGATACCATGATGGCCTGCGCTCCGGGCGCACAGGCCATGGCGTCGTATTCGAAAGGACGCTCATGATTACCACAACTCCGTTCGGCACCGCCCCCGGCGGCTCGCCGGTTACGGTCTATAACCTTGTTTGCGCAGGTGCCCGCGTGCGCGTTATGGACTATGGCGCGACCATCCTTAGCATCGAGGTTCCCGATGCCTCAGGCGATGTTGCCGACATCGCGCTCGGCTTCGATGCCCTCGATGGCTACTTCGACAATCCGGCGTGCTACGGCGGAACCATTGGGCCTTCGGCCAACCGAACGGATAAAGGCCAAATCGAGATTGCCGGCACGGTCTATCAGATGGCATGCAACGATGGTCCCAACAAAGCCAATAATCTGCACACCGACCTTGAACATGGCCTTCATAAGCGCGTGTGGAACGCCACGGTCGACGAGATTACCAACACGGTGAGTTTTACATGCAAGTTGGTCGACGGCGAACTGGGCCTCCCGGGCAACCGCACCTTTACCGTTGCCTATGTCCTGCAGGCAGGGCCAACGGGTGCCGCAGAGCTCACCTGCACGCAAAGCTGCGTTACCGATGCCGACACCTTCGTCAACATGACCAACCACACGTACTTCAACCTTGCGGGGCACGATGCCGGCACGGTTCTGGACCAGGTCGCGACTATCGACGCCGAGGCTTTCCTCCCCCAGCGCCAGGACAACGTCTCTTCTGGCGAGGTTCGCCCCGTGGCCGGTACGCCATTCGATTTCCGCGCACCCAAGGCGCTCGGCCGCGACATCGAGGCGAACGACGAGCAGCTCAAGATTGCACGGGGCTTTGACCATTGTTTCTGCCTGGATAGCTTTACCCCCGACGCCGACCCGCGCCACGCACTGCGCTTGCAAGATCCAAACTCGCGCCGCACGCTCGACATCTTCGTAACCGCACCGGGCGCGCATCTGTATACCGGCAACTGGCTCAGCGATATCGACGCCAAAGACGGCTGCAGTTACGGTCCTCGCGACGGCGTCGCATTTGAGCCCGAGTTTTGGCCTGACAACAACCATCACACAGATTGGGCACATCCCGTCTGCACGCCTGACCACCCGTTTAGCTCGACAATCGTGTACCGATTCTCGACGATTTGTTAACCCACCCTCGTCGAGATGCGAGGGAGCAGCGTTATGACTCCCGTCTACTCCCTCGCACCTTGATATGTTTACGTACTCATAAGCAAAGCCCGGTAGCTCGGGATAACCAAGAAAGGAAGACACCATGACCGCCCCCGACGAAAAGACATTCGCCACGCTCACCAAGTTGTTTGAGGAGGAGTTTGGCCCCATCGGCGACCGCCAGGTGCTCTATGTGCACGCGCCCGGCCGCTCCGAGATCAGTGGCAACCACACCGACCACGAGGGCGGTCACGTTATCGCCGGCTCGCTCGATGTCGCCGTCGACGGCATCGCCGTGGCAACCGACTCCAACAAGATTCGCGTCGCCGACGAGGGCTATCCTACGTTTGAGATCACGCTCGACACGCTGGATGTTCAGGAGTCCGAGAAGGGCACGTCCGCAAGCCTCGTCCGCGGCATGGCGCACGAGATTGCAGCCCTTGGCGTTGAGCCCCACGGCTTCGACTTCGCCTTCACCTGCTCCGTCCCCTCGGGTGGCGGCCTTTCCAGCTCTGCCGCCGTCGAGGCCGCGTACGGTCGTGCCATGGAGACGCTCTGGGGCGCGCCCGCCATCGAGCCCGTCGCGCTCGCCCAGATGAGCCAGCGCACCGAGAACAACTATTACGGCAAGCCCTGCGGTCTGATGGACCAGGCCGCTGTGTGCATGGGCGGCCTTGCCTACATGGACTTTGAGGACCAGGCTCAGCCTAAAACCCAGAAGCTCGAGCTCAACTTTGAGGATCACGGTTATGCGCTCGTGCTCGTTAAGGTCGGTGCCGACCACGTGGCCGCCACCGACGACTACGCCGCCGTTCCGCGCGAGATGCAGGACGTCGCTGCCGAGTTTGGCAAGGCACGCCTGTGCGAGGTAAACGTGGCGGACTTTGACGCCAAGCTCCCCGAGCTGCGCGCCAAGCTGGGCGACCGCGCCTGCCTGCGCGCCGTTCACTACTGGTACGAAAACGGCCTGGTCGACAAGCGCTGGGCTGCCCTGAACGCCGGCGACATCGACCAGTTCCTGGTCCTGACGCGCGAGTCCGGCGCCAGCTCTGCCATGTACCTACAGAATGTCGTTGCCAAGCTGGGCTCCGAGCAGCCCTCGATGTATGCCCTGGCACTGGCCGAGCACGTGCTCGACGGCCGTGGCGCCGTTCGTATTCACGGTGGCGGCTTTGGTGGCACCATCCAGGCCTTCGTGCCGCTCGACCTGGTCGACACCTTTATCACCAAGATGAACGGCTGGCTGGGCGAGGGCTCTGCCCGCCACTACGCAATTTCTGACAAGGGGGCTTACGCGGCATGGCTGTAATGACTGACGTGCGCGAGGCCGCGCAGAACCTGATCGAGTACGCTATCCACCGATCGATGATCGGCCAGGACGATCGCATCTGGGCGTATAACACCATTCTCGAGTGCATCGGCGCTACGGGCCCGGCGCTCGACATGGCCTGGGCGCTCCAGGTCGAGAAACTCTCGCTCTTGCACCCCGACACCCTGCCCAACTTTGACCTTGAAGGCACACTTGCCGCGCTTTCCGAGGCCGCCGTTGTCAACGGTGCCGCCGAGGACACGGCATCGGGCCGCGACCGCATCGCCATGCGCATCATGGGCGTGCTGATGCCGAGGCCTTCGGTTGTAAACGAGGAATTCAACGGACGTATGGGCGTCAACGAGCCCCGCGCCGCGACCGACTGGTTCTACGGCCTGTGCTGCGACGCCGGCTACGTGCGCCGCGCCGCCATCGCGCGCAATATCAAATGGAGCACCCCCACCAACTGGGGCGACCTGGAGATCACCATCAATCTGTCCAAGCCTGAGAAGGACCCGCGCGATATCGCCGCGGCAGGTGCCGCAAAGAACACGGGAGAGAAGTACCCCGCCTGCCAGCTGTGCATCGAAAACGAAGGCTACCCTGGACGGTCCGCCGCAGCCGACGGCGGTGCCCACCCCGCTCGCCAGAACCTGCGCGTTATTCCCATTGAGCTCGATGGCGAGCGCTGGGGCTTCCAGTACAGCCCGTACGCGTACTTTAACGAGCACTGCATTGCTATGAGCTCGGAGCATCGTCCGATGCACGTCGACCGCAAGGGTCTGACCTGCCTGCTCGATTTTGTGGACCTGTTCCCGCACTACTTTATTGGCTCCAACGCCGACCTGCCCATCGTGGGCGGCTCGATCTTGTCGCACGACCACTTCCAGGGCGGCGCGCACGAGTTCCCCATGATGCACGCCGCTGAGGTCTCGCAGTTTAGCGTGCCCGGCTTTGACCAGGTCAGCGGTACCGTGTTGCAGTGGCCGCTCTCGGTGCTGCGACTGCGTTCGCCCGACCGCGCCCAGCTGCTCGACGCCGCCGAGAAGATTATCCTTGCCTGGCGCGAGTGGACCGATGAGTCGGTTGGCGTCGTCGCGCACACAGCCGATGGCGTGGCGCACAACACCGTGACGCCCGTCATCCGCCGCGTCGACTCCCGCGGCAATGCCGGCGGCGAAATCTACGAGGCCTACCTGGCGCTTCGCTGCAACATCACGACCGACGAGCATCCGCTGGGCGTATTCCACCCGCATGCCGAGTACCACCACATTAAGAAGGAGAACATCGGCCTGATCGAGGTCATGGGCCTGGCCATTTTGCCGCCACGCCTGGTTCCCGAGCTCGGCGCCGTCCGCGAGCACCTGCTGGCCGCCAAGGTCGACGCAAGCTACGACCTTGGCGCCGCACTCGAGGGCGACGACCTTTGCCGCAGCCACACCGCATGGGCCGAGGATGTCTTTGCACGCCGCGCCGATGAACTTACGGCAGACAACGCCATCGATATCCTGCACGAGGAGGTGGGCGTGGTGTTTGGCCACGTGCTCGACAACGCCGGCGTCTTTAAATGGGACGAGGCAGGACGCGCCGCCCAGCAGCGCTTTATCGACTCGCTGTAGCACGCGAGCTCGAACGCACGCACTTAACAAATAGCGCCTACACGACCGC
>USEF01000060.1 GCA_900553475.1 uncultured Collinsella sp.
ATCGCGCGCGGCCTTCACCTCGGGCGTGATAACGCTCATGGGCTCGGCAGTCGAGACCTGGTAGAAAAAGCCCTTAAAGTCAATCTGCATGTCGGTGATGGCAAGCCCGAACAGGTCGTGCGCCTCATTTTCAAACGGAAATACCGCCGGATAGTACGAGCTGATGGACGGAATCTCCTGGTACTGGTCGATACCCTCGACCACCAGATTCTCGATCACATAGCTACCGTCCTGCGCAATATGCTCCTGAGCAGCACGAACGTCGATAAACGTATAGACCAGCCGATACGTGCCGTCGTCCACGTTGCGCTCGGCATGCATCTGCACAAAGCGCGCGCCGACGCCCTTGAGCGCTTGGACATGCGACAGGAGCTCGTCGATCCCGACGGTGGTATAGATAGCCTTTTGCATTACTCGGCCTCCTTTGCAGCGGCGGGCGTCCCAGCAGGCGCGTCGCCAGCGGCGGGCGCACCGTCAGCCGTGCCCGCGTCGACACCGGCCTCAGCCGCAGCCACAAACCCGTCCTCGCCCAGCTCAACGCCACCGTCCCAGGTAGCGGCACCGCCCACGGTAAGCGGATCGCCGCCGGCGCGCATCACGGCCTCCTTCTGGTCCAGGATGCCGCATGCCTCCACAATGGCATCGATCACGGTCTCGGGGCGAATGGCACACCCGGGCGCGTACACGTCTACGGGAATCGCGCGGTCCACTCCGCCGATCACGTTGTAGGCATCGCGGAACACGCCGCCCGAACACGCGCAGATACCGCAGGCCACCACGCACTTGGGCTCGAGCATCTGGCTGTAAATCTGGCGCACGACGGGCAGGTTCTGGGCATTGACCGAGCCTGTCACCAAAAAGATGTCCGCATGCTTGGGGTTGCCGGTGTTGACCACGCCAAAGCGCTCCGCATCAAACAGTGGGGTAAGCGAGGCCAGCACCTCGATATCGCATCCGTTGCAGCTCGAGCCGTCGTAATGAATAACCCACGGCGAGCGCGACATTTTATGATCCATGGATGCCGCCTCCTAAATAAATACGTCGACGAGGATGGGCATAAGGTTGAGCAGGCCAAACACCAACGCCACGCCCCAGCCGAGCTTAAAGCAGCTGCGCCAGGTGCTGCGCGCGAAGGTGTTGTCGATAAGCACCTCGACAAAGTACGTCGCAGCCATCACGACCAGGGCTACGACCCAGCTCACCGGGTTGTCCCAAACAAAGAACATGCCCACCCACATCAAAAACAGCACGGTCTCGCACCAGTGCATAAGGGTCATCTTGGCCAGCGTGCCGCCGCTCATCTCGGTGGCGACGCCCTGGACGATCTCCTGATGCGCGTGATGCGAGTACGAAAGGTCAAACGGCGACTTGCGCAGCTTGATGGTAAGCACCGCGAGCAGCGCGAGGAAAATGGGCGCGCTGTACACGATGATGGGGGCCGACTGCCCCGTCACGGCGATGGAATCGAAGCTGTCGGTGGCAAGGTACAGGCCCACGCTCATCAGCAGAACGGCAGGCTCGTAACTCATAACCTGCAGCAACTCACGATCGGCGCCAACCTGGGCAAACGGGCTTTGTGTCGAGGCGGACGCCAGCACCACAAAGATCGCGGCGAGCGTCACCATAAAAGCGCACAGCAGCGTGTTGGAGCCCGACACAAAGATGCCGCCGCCCACGACGGTAAAGATGAGCGCGCACGCCATGTAGGTATCGTCCATGGTGTTTACGCTGGCAGGGGCCTTGCGCAGCAGCTTGGCAACGTCGTAGAACGGTTGCAGCAGGCGCGGGCCCACGCGGCCCTGCATGCGGGCGGACAGCTTTCGGTCAACGCCGTCGATCAGGCCGCCCACAAGCGGCGCAATCAGGGCAAACGCCACGGTACCAATAAAGATGCCCACGACGCCCGAGCCTTCAAAATACTTGCCGCGCAACACCGAGGGTGCGCTCATGGCAAGCCGCTCGGGCCCAATCCACGCGCAACACAGCAGCGCAAACAAGATAATGCTGCAGCACACGACGCTACCCGCGGGGCCAATACGCTTCTCGCCAAGGGCGTCCTCCGAGTACCAATTGCGCTTTTCGGCCTTCACCTCGCGTCCCATCGAGCCGCGGAAATGGCGGTAATTGTCGGTTCCCACACCCGAAAGATATACGTTTACATGCGGTTTGTTGCTCACACGGAATGAAGTCAGCAGCACCACGGCGATAAATGCCACGATAACCACCATCAGATACATGGCGTCCTTGCCAATAACGTACGGCACGCGGCCAAACACCATGGCCAAGTAAGGCGACACCAGACCGCTCGAGATAACCGGGAACGCCACGCAGCACAGAATCAGCAGCGCGGCGATGGTGTTGAGCGCCATCCATTCGGTCTTATGGACATTGACCTCAACGTTTTGAGCCGTGGGGTCGACGCCCGAAAGCTTGGCCAGCCACTTGCCCCAGAAGTAAAACGTCGCAGCCGAGCCAAAGGCAAGCACCATGATCATGAGCACGTTGCCGGTCTGCGCGAACGCCACCAGGGCGCCCCACTTGGACACGAGCATGCCAAACGGCGCCACAAACATGCCCATGATGCCCAGCATCATCAGACGCGTCAGGTGCGGCATGCGGCTGAACATGCCGTCCATGTCCTCGATATTGCGGCTGCCGATATGATGCTCGGCCGTGCCCACGCACAGGAACAGCAGCGACTTTGCCACCGTGTGGAACAGGATCAGGAAGATGGCGGCCCAGACGGCCTCGGGCGCGCCGACACCCAAGCAGGCACTGATGAGACCCAAGTTGGATATAGTGGAATACGCGAGCACGCGCTTGGCGTTGCTCTGCGAGATGGCCATGAGGGCAGCGAGCAAAAACGTGATGGCACCCACACTCGTAACCATAAAGCCGGTCACGGGATAGATGGCATAGAGCGGGCTCAGCTTGACCATCAGGAACACGCCGGCCTTGACCATGGTGGACGAGTGCAGCAGGGCGCTCGTGGGCGTGGGGGCAACCATAGCACCGAGCAGCCAGGTGTGGAACGGCATCTGTGCGGCCTTGGTGAGTGCGGCGAGCGACAGCAGAACGACCGGCATCACCAGCAGCGCAGATTGCGCGGTTCCGGCGCCGGAAAGCTCGATCATGCCCGAGATGGCCAGCGGCATGCCGTTAAGATGCAGGTACATGAGTCCGGCCAAAAACGCGATGCCACCCAGCATGTTGAGAATGATCTGGGTGAAGGCGTTTTTAATGGCCTCGGGCGTGCGCGTGTAGCCAATCATAAGGAACGAGCACACGGTGGTGATTTCCCAGCCGCAGAACAGCCACTCAAGGTTGTCGCTCGTCACGATGACGAACATGGCCGAGAGGAACAGGAACATAAGCGCCAGGAACTGCGGGCGACGGTCAGGCGCGGTCTGCCCGCGCAGCGCGGCCTCGTGCTCGTCATGGGCCTGGAAGTCCTTCATGTAGCCCAGGGCATACACACAGATAAGGCTGCCGACAATGCCGACGGCGAGGACCATGATCACGCTCATGTAGTCCAGGTAGAGCGGCGTCGCCGTGACGGCTTCGGCCGCGGGCAGCGTCATGGCTGCAAAGGCGAGCGAGCCCACCAGCTGGACTATGCCGAGCACCGTGGTAAGTGCGTTCCTATATTTGTACGCGTTGTACAGGATGACGGCGCACAGGATGACATCGATGGCGGAGCTGATGATCGAGAGCACATGCGAGGTGCCGGGGGCAACCTCAAAGCCCTGCGGACCCATGCCAAAAAACATGACGGCGACTACAACTGTCACCGCCATAATAATGCCGGAGCCTATGAGCCCCACCGCATCGCGGGCGCGGTCACCGCGCGCGAGCAGCATGCCCAGCGCCGGTACCAGCGGAAACAGGGTAAGGAAATACAGTAGCGTCATACCATCACTCCCCCATGCAAAAACGCTGCAATTGTTTAACGTTATAGCTCAATTGAGGAGTAGCGGCGGCAGGTTTTCGGTCAACTGGGGAGTTTTAGGCGTACGGGGTAAGGAGTCTGTCCGCTTTGGAGCAGAGGGGCGGCAAGAAAAATGCGCCCCTGTGGGCGCACCATCCCGTTCGCTATTCCGCCTTTTTAACGCGCGGCTTGCGACCGCGCGGCTTATCGACCAGCGCGGACTCACCGCTCTCGCGATACTGGCGGCACCAGGCCTTAACCGAAGACTCGCTGGGAATCCCGTGCTTGATCATGGCCTCGCGAACCGTCAGGCCGTTTTCCAGACGGTCCTTAACCACGGCGAGCTTTACGTCGTACGAATAGGTGTGATGACGAGCGCCCGCATTGAGCACGGCGTCGGCACCGCCCACGGCATATGCGCGGGCCCACTGACGAGCCGTGGCCTGGGGAATGCCAAGCTTTGCAGCGAGGGCGCGGTGACCGACCCCCTCTTGGAGGATCTCGACGGCGCGCTGCCTAACCTCGGGCGCATGCGTGCGGGTCCTAGTTGCTTCCGACATACCTGCCACTTCTTAGCCTTAACCGTTAATCTGCTTTCTTACGTGCTTGTTAGATAGTAGCATTTTGCTGTTTGCTCAAAGCAGTTAATTAAAATAGACGCGGCGTTATCTGGGCATTTGGCACCAAATTACGACATTTCTTTATCGATTATTTACGCTGGTAGCTGACTCGCAGCTAATCGTCATTCGCTTGTCAACAAAATTGGCATCTCTTTATGTCCTTTGGTATAGAGGATATAGTTATTAACCCCTCCCACAATATTTTTGAGTGATCTGCAAGGCAGTAGACGTCCTCACTCCTCATGATTACCGCGCATTGCCATCCACCGGAGCAAAACAAAAAGGGCGGGACCTGCTGCGCTTGCAGGCCCCGCACCGGTTGGCACCCGACGGGACACAGCCGGGCGAAACGGATCCGTGCTACCGTCCCGCCTGGCCGCGATGTTCAACTACAGCTCGTTGGCCGCGTGATACGCCGTGCGAATGGCGCTCGCAATGTCGGCGGTGCGCTCACCCGAGCAGTCGCCCACGCAGGTCACGGGCACCGTCACGCCATCCAGGTCAAACGCGTTGGCCTTGGAGCCCACGGCCATCACCACGTAATCGCAGGCGATCTTCACCGGCTCCTCGGCGCCGTCCTCGGTGGTGCGAACAGCCTCCACGCCCTCGTCGGTAATGGCGGTCAGGCGGGTCTTCACGTGCTGCTCCACGTTGTGCTCTGCAAAGTCGCTCATAATCAGCGGCAGAATGGTCTCGGACTCGCCCGCGGCAATCTTGTCGAGCATCTCCACGATCGCCACCTCGCAGCCGTGCTGCAGCAGGTACTCGGCAGTCTCGGTGCCCACCAGGCCACCGCCAATGACGGCGACGCGGCCGCTGAGCTCCACCTTGCCGGCCAGCACGTCCCAGCTCGAAACGACCTTGTCCGAGTCGGCACCCGGAACGGGGATGACCACGTCGTGCGCTCCCACAGCCACAATCGCGGCGTCGGCGGCGTTGAGGTCCTCAGCGGTAGCGGCATGGCTGAGCTCAACCTTCACGCCCAGGCCAGGCAGAATCTTCTCGTAGTACTCGACCGAGCGCATGATTTCGTCCTTGCGCGGAGGCGCAGCCGCCAGCACAATCTGGCCGCCCAAGTGATCGCTCGCCTCGTAGATGGTCACGTCGTAGCCGCGCTTGGCCGCCACGCGCGCGGCCTCCAGGCCGGCGATGCCGCCGCCCACCACGGCGATCTTCTTGTCGCCCTCGCCCGGCTTGATGGCGATGGTCGCCTCGTCACCGTTCTCGGCATTGAGCACGCACGAGATGTACTTGCGGTTTTGAATCGCGTCGACGCAGCCCTTGTTGCAGTTGAGGCACTCGCGGATGGGCTCACCCGTGGCGGCCTTCAGCGCAATGTCGGGGTCGCACATGAGCGATCGGCCATAGGCGATGATGTCAGCCGAGCCATCCTCCAGGATCTTCTCGCCGGCCTCGACCGAGACAACGCGGCCGACGGTGGCCACCGGCACGGAGACCAGAGCCTTGACGCGCTCGGCCACGGGCAGCGTCCAGTTGTAGGGCATGGCGCCCATGGGCGGAATGGTGTCGCCCATGTTGCCGGTGTGGTTGGCCTGTGCAACCTGGATCATGTCGATGCCCGCGCCCTCGAGCAGCTTGGCAAACTCGCAGGCCTCGTCGGGCTGCAGGCCGCCCTTGCCGCGCGGCGTGCCGTCGGGGTTCTCCATGATCACGGGGAGCTTGTACTCCACCATCAGCTGCGGCGCGGCCTCCTTAATGGCGGCGACGACCTCCAGCGCATAGCGAACGCGGTTCTCGAACGAGCCACCGTACTCGTCGGTGCGCTGGTTGAGGATGGCCGAGCACAGCGAACCCACCAGGCGGTCGCCGTGGACCTCGATGGCGTCGATGCCGGCCTGCTGCGCGCGGGCGGCCGAGGCAGCGATGGCCTCCTTGATCTGGGTGAGCTGCTCTACGCTCGCCTCGTTCACAAAGTGCTGCATGTCGTGGTGCAGCTTGGCGTATGCCTGATTGCGAATCTCGTTGGACTCGGCCATCTTGGCGGCAAAGGTCTCCTCGTCGCCGGCGGCCTTGGCCTCCTGCGCGGCCTTGGCAGCGGCCATGGAGCCCATGACCATGCGGCCGACACCGGGCACGTCGTACTCGGGGTGGAACAGCTGCAGCGCAACCTTGGCACCGTGCTTGTGGACGGCGTCGGCCAGAGCCTTAAACGTGGGGATCTGGGCGTCGGTTGCCAGCTTGGGCGTGGGGCTCGCGGTCATGACGGGAGCGACGTCGCCGATGACGATGTAGCTCACGCCGCCACGGGCCAAGCGCTCGTAAAAAGCCAGGCTGCGCTCGCCGATGGAACCGTCACGCTCCTCGTAGCCGGTGGTCAGCGGCGGAAACATAATGCGGTTCTTGAGCTCAAGGGGGCCAACCGTAATGGGCTGGAGCAGCTTGGATGCAGGTGTGGTCATGGACATTCCTCTCTTGTAGGCGCGGCGGCGATGATGCCGCGTAGTTATCTAGAGGATATGGCATGGGAATACAGCAGCGCAACGGAAATCGGCGAATATCAGGTGGCGGCAGGTGGATGGGGCAGAGCGGCCCGTCGGTTTGCCCGCCGGTTTATCTCAATCTGTAACAGTTACGCGGCAAAACCGGGTCTTACTGTTACAGATCGAGACATTCCTCTCGGCCCATCCTCAACAATCTAGATCTGTAACAGCTAGGCCCACTTTTGGCCCCTATCTGTTACAGATCGAGACAAACCAAACCCGCCTGCTAGAAAATCTCAATCTGTAACGGTTACTCGGCAAAAACCGTCCCTCGTGTTACAGATTTAGACAAACACGACCCAACCCACCGGTATATCTCGATCTGTAACACCAAGCCGCCCAAATCGGGTCTAGATGTTACAGATCGAGATTTTGTTTGAGAGGCCGAGAATTGGACCGAAAACACAGTCCCGGAATAACAAAAAAGCTCGCCGGCTAGGCCGACGAGCTGCAAGTTCTTGGTCGCGGGGGCAGGATTTGAACCTACGACCTCCGGGTTATGAGCCCGGCGAGCTACCAGACTGCTCCACCCCGCAATGTCTGGGCGCCTCATGTGCGCAAGTAAGAATATTACGCGGGAGTTCGGTAAACGGCAAGGAAAATCTCGTAGAGCATAATTCCTTCATATTTAAACCACTCAGCCCCTATCACCGTAAACGAATCGCAGCCGAGCGCCGTCGACGGCACGTATACAATGGTGCGCGTCCTTTTATGCCGACACCGGGAGTAGACATGCTGCTCGCTATCGATATGGGAAACACGCAGACGGCCATGGGCCTGTTTGACGGAGACGAGCTGGTGCAGTCGTGGCGCATGCCCACCGACCGCTCCTATACCGCCGACGAGATCCATGTGCGCCTGATGGGTTTCTTTAAGATGTACGGCCTTTCGCTCGATGCGGTCGACGCGATCGCCTTTGCGGGCGTGGTGCCGCAGCTCTCGCGCGAGTGGCACGCCGTGGCCGACCGCATTGCCGCGGACGCCATCGTCATCGGGCCGCAGACGGCCGCCGTAACCAAGCTGCGGGCGGCGCGCCCCCAGGCCGTTGGTGCCGACCGCATCGCCAACGCCGTCGCTGCCGAGACCTTCTATGGCGCGCCGGCGATCGTGGTGGACTTTGGCACCGCGACCAATATCGACGTCATCGATGAGGACGGTTATTACATTGGCGGAGCGATCGCGCCGGGCATTCGCATCTCCATGGACGCGCTTGCCGCCCGTGCCGCCAAGCTCGCCATCGTGCCGCTCGAGGCGCCCGAGCACGCCATCGGCCGCGATACCGAGGAGTGCATCAAGGTCGGCGCCGTAACGGGCGCCGCCGCCATGGCTGAGGGCCTGGTCGCGCGCATGAAGCGCGAGCTGGGCCGCGAGGATGCCACCGTTATCGCCACGGGCGGTCTCGCCAGCATCGTCGCCGATTCGACCGATGCCTTCGACGTGGTCGACGGACAGCTCACCATCAAGGGTATCTGCGAAATCTACCGCCGCATGCAGAAGCTGGGATAGAGCAGGGGCTTAAGTCGAGCGCGCCCGATGCCACAGTCCCCGCAAATGCTCGCCAAGCCTATTCCTCAGACAGGCGAAACCCTCCCCGGCACAGGCCGAGGAGGGTCTTGTTGTCATGTCTATCTTTGGGCGCGAACGCCCCGCGCTACAGCCCGCGAATTCGTACGGCCTCGGGCGGAAACTCCTGCTCGCCGGCATCGGTCTTAATGGTCGCGCGGCCCCAGATGTCCAGGCCTGCAAACACACCGACCGCAAGCGGCAGGCCGTTGGGCGAC
>USEF01000061.1 GCA_900553475.1 uncultured Collinsella sp.
GGCCGCCTTATCCGCTCGTCGACCGATTGCGGCGTGCTGATTCTGGCCGACCCGCGCCTGGTGACGAAGGGCTACGGAAAGAAGTTCTTAACGTCGCTGCCCACGAGCTCCTACCAGCGCATCGAATCGGCGCAGATCGGTCACTATCTGCAACTGTGGCGCGCACGTCACGAGCGGCGGCGCTAAAGCGGACAGACGAGGGTTTTTGCCATATCGCACAGACGCTTTGACAGGGCGGGGTCATCCAAGATGCGGATGGCTCCGCCCGCTGCGATTACCTGGCTCAGTAGCCAACGCTCGGAGCCGTAATGCACGGTTACCGTTGCCATGTCTGCCCCGCTGCGCTCGATTAGGGTGATGCCGGCCCAGTCCAGATGCTCCGCCATATCGAATGGCATCAAGAGCTTTGCGCTACGCTGCGTCCGGGCAAGGGAATCGTGGAGGGATGCGACGCCCGGTGTGTGAGGCACGACGGAGTCTTCCGTCAAGGTGAGTCCCTCGATTTTATCCATGCGATAGGTGCGCTGCTCATCGATCGCGATGTCCCAGGCAATCAGGTATGTTTGGTCGCCGTTTGCCGTAATGCGCAAGGGGTCGACCAGACGCTCGCGTGGCCGCGCATCGTCCATCGAGCGATACGAGATGCGGCAACGAACACCGTCCTGAATGGCGCAGCTCAGCTGCTGCCAGTGCGACCCGTGGTTGACGGTGTCAAAGACGCGCTGGTTATAGCCGAGCTCTTCGGGCAGAAGGGCATGTCGAATCCGAGCTGCCGTCTGCGGCTCGATCCCCAACGATTCAAGTTCATGGTTGAGCACGGCGCCCTCGGCGGCACTCAGGCGCAACGGTAGCACGCGCCCGGCGTCACCAGTGAGGGCCACGCGCTCGCCGCGGCATTCGCAGATGATGCGCGCGCCCGATTCTCGGTCCGCGAGCGTCGAGACGATCTCGAGAATCTCGTCGAGCGACGCCCCCGTGATGTCAAAGCGGCTGCAAATCTCGGTTCGTGTCATGCCGCCATCGCCGGCGGCGTAGAGGGCCTCCATGATGTCGATGGCGCGCGAGAGTCTCTGCTCGCTGGTGAGTTTACGCACGGGCATGCTCGTGCACCGTCCTTTCTATGAGGTGGTTCCACGCCTGCTTGAGCGATTTGGGGGCCATGGGCCTCATGCCGTCCATGGCGTGGGCCATGCAAAATGAGGCGGCGGCTTCAAGGTCACGCACGTCAACGGTCCAGGTCCATCCCGCATCGGTGTGTGCGAGCTCACCTCGCCCGCGCGTGAGGCCGTTGATCATATCGATCTGCGTCTGAGGACCGAACGAGAACGTGGCTGCAACGGGCGGTCGGTCGGCAAAATCGAATTCAAAGAACAGATAGTCGTTGAGATTGAAGTCTGCAGGGATGGCGTAGGCCTTCGAAGGACGCCAAGCGCGAACGATACGGTCGCAGCGGAATGTCCTGATGTCGTCGGTGGCATTGTCGAGGCCGCAGAAGTACGCCACGCCCTCGCGCTCGAACATGCCGTAGACGCAGACGGTACGTTCTTTCTGCTCGCCGCGTCCGTTCTGATATAAAAATCGCAGCGCGCATCGCTCGGCAAAGGCGCTCCATACCGCATCGACGGTGGGAGAGCGGCGGATCGGTGCTTCGTCCACCGCCGACATGCCGGTGAGGTAGGCAATTTTGGAGCGAATATCGGCAAGCGGCGCGGCAAAGGTGGAAGAGCCGGCCGCTAGCGTCTGGTCGATGGCGTTGAGTAGGATGTCGGCGTCGTCTGCGGTGATGAGGCCACCTGCTGCAAACGTGTGCTCGCGGTCGATTGTCCACGAGCTTTCCTCGGTCTCCTGCGCACCGGCGGGGCGAACTTCCTTGATTAAGATGCCACGCTCGAGCAGTTTGTCACGATCGCGCCGAAGCTTGCGCTTATCCGAGTCGATGTTGCCCGAGCCATATCCCAGGTCAGAATCCAAGACGATCTGCTCGGTCGTCAGCGGTTCGGGGGAGCTGTTGAGCACAAAGAAAAGATTGAGGATGCGCTGAGCCGTTTTATCGAAACCGGGCTCCGAACTTCCCTTTTTAATTGTCGCGGTCGCGTCGCTTGCCGTCATAGAGTCCTCGCATGAGAAGGTGGTTTGCTGCCATGATTTTAGTCCGATATGGAGATTAGGCTATATCCTTGTCCGCTCGGGGCGTTAAGATGGCCCGAATTCGGTCGTTTGCGCTCGCTCGGGGTATACTTTCGACTATATACGGTTCTAATGTGCATGCATTGGGCCTATTTGTCGGATTATGGATGTGGAGCGCACATGGCGAACACCCAGAACTATATTAACCACCTGCTGCAGAACACCGGCATTACACCGGCATGCAGCGAAGAAGAGCGCTTGGCTGCCGAGGATATCGCTCAGATCTTCCGCAACCACGGCTTTGATCCCGAGGTTCAGGAGTTCAATGCCCCGGCGCCCGGTAGGTTGGCATTTGCCGTTACCGGTATTCTTGCGTTTGCCGGCGCCCTGCTGATGGGCATCGGCGGCGGTATCGGCTTGGTCGGCACCTTGCTGGCCGTTGTCGGCGCCGTTCTTTACGTGCTCGAGCGCACGGGCCACCCCGTGGTTTCGCGCCTGGGCAAGACGGGCGTGAGCCAAAATGTCATCGCCTACCACAAGGCCTCGGGCCCGCTCGCGTCTCCGCGCAACCGCCCGGTGGTCGTTGTCGCACACTACGACTCTCCCCGTGCTGAGCTGCTCGCCCGCGAGCCCTATGCTTCGTATCGTGCGCTCATCGCCAAGCTGTTGCCCGTTGCCACGGTTGCCCCTGCTGCCGTTGCCATCCTGCGTATCCTGCCGCTCCCCGGCGCGCTCAAGGTTCTGCTGTGGATTGTCGCGATCCTCGCTTCCCTCGTTGCACTTGCCAACGCGGCAAACATCATCTCTAACCGCCACATTCTTCCCTATACGTCCGGCGCGGTGTGCAACAAGTCTTCTGTCGCCGCTATGCTCGGTGTTATGGACAACGTTGCTCCCTTCCAGGGCGAGAACGAGTTTCCCGACGATGTTCCGTTCGATACCTATTTTGGGGAGCAGAAACGTCGTGCCGAGGAAATGGCGCGCGCGGCGGCGGAGTATGCCGCGGCCCAGCAGCAAAACGACTACGGCAACACCATCGAGTACGAAGAGCCTACCTACGCCGAGGACGAGTTCGGTCAGCCGATTGCTCCCGACGCTCAAACCGAGCCCGAACAGGGCGAGGCTTTTGACGAGCAGATCGAGGGCTTTGAGGGTGCGTCTGCCGACGAGACGCTGATTGGCGCCATCGTGCCCGAGGATCAGAATCAGGCTGTCCAGGCCGAAGAGTTCAATGACGAGGTTCCCGCTGCTGAGCCGGCGGAGGAGCCTGCCGCGGCCGAGCCCGAGCCCAAGCTCTATCGCAACGCCGCCGGCAACATCCGCTTTGGTTCGGATGCCATCCGTGCGCTCGGAATGCTTCCCGAGTCCTGCACGCTCGATTACGAGGAGGGCGAGGAGCCGACGTTTGAGCCCGAGCCTGCGCCCGTTGTCACTGCGGATGATGAGTCTGCCGCGGTTACCGCTGCCGTTGCCGAGCCCGAGGCGGTGTCTGCGATCGATCCCGCGGCAGGACTGGACATTTTGGCTCCCGCCGCGCCGGCGCAAGACGTTGCGGACGAGTCTGACGACGATTACGTTGAACAGCCGAGGCGCGTGTCTTACGAGAGCGATACTGATTTCTCTGCCGAGATTCCCGCGGCAACGCCCCATGCCGATATTGCATCCGCGTTCTCTTCGATTGGCGCCAGCGCTTCCAGCTTCTTTAAGGGTGCGCTTGCAAAGGGCAGGAAATTTGTCGACGATTTCGAGGAGAAGCGCGCTGCCGCACGCGAGGCTGCCGAGCAGGAGGCTATCGCTCAGCAGCAGGCAGCCGAGGCGGCACGTGAGCGCGCGGCGCAAGAGTTTGAGCAGAACGAGGCTATGCAGTCCGGGCCCGTCGACGCTGCCGAAGCTACGACGTCCTTTGAGTCCCAGCAACCGACGTCAGCGGATGTTGTTGAGGCAACAACGTCTTTCGAGGCTCAGCAGCACGTCGATAGCACCATGTCGTTTGATGCCGCGCAGTTCGATTCCACGATAACGTTTGAAAAGCAAGGCACCGCAATTGCCGAGCCCCTTCCTGTTTCCGATGAGCAGGGCGACGCGGCAGACGATGACGAGCCCATTGATGCTGCCGAAATCCAAGATGCCGCCGAGGACGAGTCCGTCGAGGCCAACTCTGACGAAGAGCAACACGCGGCAGCCGATCAAGGTGATTCGACCGAGGTCGAGCAGGAGGAAGTGCCTGCGGTTTCCGAGACTCCCGAGACGGATGAGTCGAGGCCTTACTCCACGCAGATTTTCACCATG
This sequence comes from uncultured Collinsella sp., assembly GCA_900553475.1. GTDB lineage: Bacteria > Actinomycetota > Coriobacteriia > Coriobacteriales > Coriobacteriaceae > Collinsella. The sequence continues at coordinate 4,417 of USEF01000061.1, forward strand.
CCGACCCCGAGTGGTTCCGGTGCCACGGTTGCCAATGTTGCTCCCACCCAGGACGAAACGGTCGATTCCCTTATGGCCCAGATTTCCTCCCAGGCATCGCCGCGTCCGCAGATAAATGTTCCCGATCCGGCGTCGGCACCGTCGCCTGCACCTTCCTCGTCTCCGCTGGCTTCGGTCCCCGATCCGTCGCTGCCGTCTATGAGGCAGGCAAACGTTGCGTCTCGCACGTCGCTGTTCGACCTTCCCGATCCCTCTGCCCAGGTCAACGACCCCTTTGCTACTGCCCAGGGTCCCGAACCCACATCGGCACCCGTTGCGCCTTCTATGCCCGTTGCGTCGGGCGCGCAGCCGATCGAGACCATTTCGGCTCCCGCCCCAGCGGCACCCAAGTCTCGCAAACGCGGCCTGGGTGGCCTGTTCGGTTGTAAAAGGAAAAACGAGCAGGACAGCATGAGTGATTGGCTGGGCGTCGAAGACGATTACGATGCCAAGAAGTCCGGTCGCGGTATCGGTTCGTGGGATAACTTCGAGGACGATAACGATGGCTGGAAGGGCGGCGCTACGTCTTCCGATGGCGCTTCTTCCGAAGATATGCTCTCGGCTGTCGCCTCTATGGGCGATGATGAGCTGCTCGGTCACGATATCTGGTTTGTGGCAACGGGCGCCTCGGATTGTGATGGCGCCGGCATGAAGGCCTTCTTGGCTTCGCATCGCGATAAGCTCCGCGGCGTATTCTTCATCAATCTTGAATCCGTCGGCGCCGGTAGGCTTTCGGTGGTGACGGTCGAGGGCGAACAGCAGCTGCTCAAGGGCGATCGCCGCATCATGAACCTGGTCAGCAAGGTGTGCAAGTCGTTCCATGTCGATTGTGGCGCGCTCGAGATGCCCTATGCCAAGACCGATGCCTATGCCGCGCTCGAGGCGAGCCGCCGAGCCCTCACCATCGCCGGCGTGGACGGCACGCGTCTGGCTTGCGCTCGTACCGAGGACGACCTGCCCCACAATGTCAACCCGACGAACATTGCCACGGTATCCGAGGTCGTGACCGAGGTTATCCGCCGTTCGTAGACGGAGCTCTAAGGAGTCAACGTGTTTTCGTATATTAAGCGCCATTGGCCTGTCTACGTGATTTTGACCTTGATTGCCATTGCGTTAGGATTTGGGGCTGCCTACATCGTGGGTGCAAAGGGCTCGACCCCCGCCTCCGCAATCAGCGAAGAGGTGGAGCAAGAACAGAGTACGGGTGCCGATGGGATTCCTGAGTCCGAGCAGGCAATCGTTGATGGTGGATCTTCGTCTGCAGAGTAGATACGGCGATTTACATGATTGAAAGCGGGCGAGCCAGGGGACCGCTTTTTCATCGCGCTAGCGCTTCTTTGGGATCGACCTAAGGCGAGCGAACCATAGGGCTGCGGCACCCGAGGTCAGGAGCGCGGTGATGCAAGCGGCGATGGGAACTGATCCTGTTGCCGGTAGGTCCTGCGGTAGGGTACAGCGTTGAATGACACGGTCCTCGTCATGTGACTCAAGTTTATCGCCGCCGCCGTTGCGGCAAAGATCGACGCGCGCGCTGTTGGTGAGTACGGTTTGGGGCGTATAAGCCGACGTTGCCTGCATGTGCACGACTGCGCCCCGAGCGTCTGTGCCAAGGATTGCTTTGGCATCGTCAAGGTCGTCGTGCTCATCTTTGAGATCATCGCGGGTCCAAGAATCCGCATCGCTTCGAGTCGTAAAGTCGGCGGCTACCGCACCGTATTCAATGCGAATGCCCGTTACGACGGTATTGGACGCAAGGTCGAGTTCTTTCGCCTCGAGTGTGGTGGATTCCGTGGTCGAGACATCCGCCTTCCAGAGGTGCCAGCCGTCGTAATCGACGAGGCGGCAATCCTCACCCAGACTTTCCCTTACTTCGTCGGACTCAAGCCAAGGATTTTCGTGCCCATCGTCAAGTGTCGCGTTTGCCGGCTCATCGACGTCTGTCGAGTCCAACGGCGTCGTGCGATACCACACGTTGCACAGACCATTGAGGTCGCCGATGGCGACGGGGGTTTCGATTGAGACGAATCTCGCCGTATCGTCCTCGGCACACTCAAGATCATCGGTAATTGTGAACTCATCAACCCAGGTAGTTGAATCGTTTCGAGCGTCGATGGTATAGGAGAAAAGCCCATCCGTATTGGTTTGCATCGCGGCACGGTTTTTACCATCGCCGTTAGCCAACAGGCCCTTTTCGATAGGTTGGACAACTTCCTGACGCTTGTCGACCTGCCCCTTGATCTCGATGGGCGCATCCTTCATCGCGACGGATTGGACTTCTCCCGTATCCTTTATTTCAAACGTTATCTCCTCGGCAAGGTCATAGGTCCGCGGAGACATCATTTCGCGCAACGAGTAGGTGCCGGGTGCAAGATGTTCGACGCGGTGTGGCTTGTCGGATGAGGTCCAGGAGTCTATTTCGGTTTTATCGGGACCATATAAGGTGAGCTGTGCGCCTTCCACTTCCTGCTCACCGCTTGCATCGACCTTGGAGATATCAACCTTGGTGTAATCGTCGGATACGTTAAGCCGTGCTTCTACAACGGGTGTTTTCTGGTCGGCATAAGTAAGGTCGACAATATGGGTTGTCTGATCGAGCAAGAAGCCTGCCGGCGCTTGAGTCTCGACAACCTCGTAGCGTGCGGTGCCAGATCCCAGTGGGAGGTTATCCGCGCGTGCTTCTCCAGTTTCATCCGTCGTGACGGTAGCGACAGTCTCACCGTCGAGCGCGGCAATGCTACCGTCGGGGCGCACGATATCACCCGAGGCGCGGATCTCAAAGACGGCGCCCGCGAGGCTGCTGCCGTCTATGGCATCGGTTTTAACGATCCTGATGTTTCCGGTCGCGGCGTGGTCATAATACGAGGCGATTGCAACGGGCGTTAGGTTCATGTCGGCGGGTATGTTTACCTCGATCTCTTCGCCGACAAGATAGGGCTCTTTGGCCGAGGTTTCGCGTACATAATAGGTGCCCGGCACGAGCGATTCGGGCAGTGTGACGGTGCCGGTCGCGTCAGTCGTAAAGGTGTCCATTACGTTATGTGCTGGATACCAGCAAGTTTGTGAGACAGGTTCGTGATTGCTGTCGAGGAGTTGGAAGGTGAATCCGGCTAGGGGAACAGAAGCGCCTGTTTGGGCATCGCGTTTTACAATCTGGAGATGCGTCGACAGAGCGTGGTTGTCCACGATATATTGAAGCTCGGCGCTGTCGGAAATCTGATTGGCCCCGACGGTCCATTCCCCTGCACGTTTAAAACCCTCGGGGACGGTTTCCGGAACCTCGCGAACCGTGTAGCCGGCACGGTCGTATGGGACGGCTCCGTGGACACCGGCGGGTCGTTTGCCTGTGCCGAACCATGCTTCGGGCTGATCTTTGGTGGAGGCAAAGCCATAGATGTTTGTGGTCAGTGTGCCAACAACCTGCTGAGAGCTGTTGCTGACAACCTCAAAGATAACACCACCCGCCGGCTGCTCCAGACCGGATTGGTCGTTATTGCCGTAATCCTTGAATTTGGAAATCTCAAGGTTAAACGCAATGGGGATATCGGAAACGCGAGATTCGATCTCGACCACGTCTGAATCGCCGAGCTGATCGGCTCCAACGGTATAGGTCCAGCTGTCGTTGGATGGTAGGTAGCCCTCGGGGGCTTTTGATTCGTAGATGGTAAAGGTTCCTAAGGGGACATCGGCGAGGGTAGCCCGACCGCTTTCGTCAGTCGTGAGAATTTGCGACCATCCAGGGGTTGATTGCGACACACACGTGAACTCTGCTCCTGCGAGTGAAGATCCCACCTGGGGGCCGGCATTCGTTGCGGCATCGAGTTTTACGATACGCAGGTTGATGGTGCCGGGTTGTTCATCGATGGCGACCTGCCCGCCGTCATTCCCCGTGGTAAAGGCAATACGATCGTGGCGGGGGACATAGCCGGTCGGCGCCTTCGTTTCAACTAGGTAGTATGCCGTGTTGGGCAGAAGTGTTGCTTGCGCTCGACCGTTGCTGTCCATCTTGATGGTGCCGACACGCGCGCCGCTGCCGCTCTCAAAAATATCGAATGTTGCCCCGGTAAACTGATAGGTATTGTTTCCGCTGGTAATAACGGTGTTCGCAGACTGCTTTTGGAAGGAAACAGAGACCGCCGGCAGTACATAGAGCATGTCTTGACGTTTGCTGCCGCCCGATACGGCCCCTAGATAGCGTCGCGCGCGGTGCGGAGCGGCTTTGATGCTTCCTGATTTTGCGCTGTCGTGGAGCCACCGCGCAGCCGTCACGACTTCATTGTCGGCGGTAAAGTGTCCGCTCTTGGTTTTACCCTGAGCGGTCGTG
>USEF01000062.1 GCA_900553475.1 uncultured Collinsella sp.
TGCGGCGCGTTCGCGCCTGCTGCCTGGGGTGACTTTGGGATTGGTGCGAATCGAGGTCTAATACTTTTCCGAGAAGTGAACGACCTGATTTGGACCCCCGAAGCATTGGCATATTTTGACCGCTATTTCCTGCGGTTTTGCAGTGCGAATCCTGCGGCTTTGCGGTCTAAAGGTGTGGATGCTCTGGGGCTTCGTTTTTACTCGTTCACTTCTCGGGAAAAGTATTAGAGCTCAGCTCGCGGGGGTACCGCTCTGGCGTCGAAGCCCCGCGTCTTCTTCGCTTGATTGGGAAAAACAGCCTCGCTGAAGTAATTGCGAGCCCGCCCGGACGTATCTGCGGGGGTTGCCTGCACAGTTCGCGGTATTATGTTGCGGAGTTTTGAAAGGAGCCGCTGGTGGTCACGACGACGTTTGCTTCGCCTTTGGGCGAAATCTTGCTTGCCGCTGATGGCCGCGGTTTGACAGGGCTTTGGTTTGAGGGGCAGGAGCATTTTGGCTCTACGCTGCTCAAAGAAGATACGGAGCATGTCGAGGGTTCCGATGCGTTTTCTGGTGCTGGCGGGATGTCTTCGGTGAATCCGGCAAACGGTGCTGCCTCGTCGGTACTTGAGCGTTCTTGGGCTTGGTTGAATGCTTATTTTGCGGGGCAGGAGCCTCGGTTTACGCCGCCGTTGCATATGATTGGCACGGCATTTCAGCGTGAGGTTTGGTTTGAGCTGCTCTCTATCCCGCGTGGCGAGGTCGCTACGTATGGCGAGATCGCCCAGCGTGTTGCGGCTCGACATCGTGTGCCGGGAAATGAAGCGCCCGTTGTATCTCCTCGCGCGGTGGGGGCTGCGGTCGCTCGCAACCCTATTTCGATCATCGTGCCGTGCCATCGCGTGGTGGCAGCCGACGGATCGCTCAACGGATATGCCGGCGGTCTTGACCGCAAAGAGTGGCTGCTTCGGCTTGAGGGCGCGTACGAGGAATAGTGCCCGAACAATTTGCATAACTAGGATGCCGTGAAAGGACGAGTCACTGTCCCTTCGCGGCTAGCATGCGTCCAGGCGCTCGGTGTCTGCGCCTTAAGTTTGGCTAAGCCATATCCTGCGTATTCGAAAACGTACAGGTTGAGCGGCTAAGGCTGCGCTAAGGCGGTTGACGGTGCGCTATTATCGGCAGTATCGAAACCTGTATAGCCGTGCGCCAAAGGAACAACTATGAAGTTGATGCTTGCCGAGGACGAACCCGGCCTCTCTCGTGCCCTTACCGCGATTCTTCAACATAGCGACTACGAGATCGATACCGCGCTCGACGGTCTGACGGCGCTCGAATATCTACTCGCCAATGACTATGACGCCGCAATCCTGGACATCATGATGCCCGGCATGGACGGTATCGAGGTGCTCAAGCACACGCGTGAGGCCGGCAAACGCCTGCCCATCATCATGCTTACGGCCAAAAGCGAGGTGTCCGATAAGGTCGAGGGCCTGGACGCCGGCGCCAACGATTACCTGACTAAGCCGTTCGCCGCCAAGGAACTGCTCGCTCGTATTCGTGCCATGACGCGTGCCGCGACGGCAATTGACGCCACGACGCTCAGTGTGGGCAACGTCCGCCTCGACACGGCGGCTTGCACGCTTATAGGTCCCTTGGGCGAGGAACACCTAGCCAATCGTGAGTTTCAGCTTATGGAACTCTTTATGCGCAACGCCGGCACGCGCATGCCCACCGAGCGCCTGATGCTCGATGTTTGGGGCGAGGACGCGCCCGAAGGTGCCAACGTGGTGTGGGTCTATATCTCGTACCTGCGCAAAAAGCTGACGGCGCTGGGTGCCGACGTGGCCATCCGCGCATCGCGCAACCAGGGGTATTCGCTTGAGGTTGTTGAGGGAGACGAGCGGGCGTGAGCGTACGCGCGTGGTGTAAGCGCATGGCGGAGCAGTTTCGTGCTGACTCGAGCGGTACAGGGCGGGCAAATGCTGTTGACGCATTGGGCCGCCGCCTGCGTCGCAAGTTTATCCTCGTTGCCATGGGCGCCGTGACCGTGGTGCTCACGCTCATCATTGCCGGCATCAACATCGTTAATTATTCGCATGTCTGTAAAATGGTCGATGCGCGCCTGGACTACATCGTGGCAGGCAAGGGCGGCATTGATGGGGAGGATGAGCCCGCCAACGATCTCAGCCAGGATATGGGTGCCGGTAAAGTTGCTGCCGGTAACCGAGAGGTCGTTCGCGTGGGGCATTTTGAAGGTATGACGGCGGAGTCTCCCTTCGACACGCGCTACTTTACGGTGACGCTTGTCGATGGGCAGGTGGTCGATGTCAATACCGCCCGCATTGCCGCGGTGGGCGCCAAGCATGCCGTACGCATCGCTGCAGGACTGTATTCCAAGGGTTTGACCTCGGGCTTTTCTGGTAACTACCGCTATACGGTTACGGTTCAGGGCGACGAGACAACCTATGTATTCGTCGACTGTTCACGCGAGCTTGCAAGCTTTCATTCGTTTTTGAGCGCGAGCGTAGCGATCAGCTGCAATGGCTGGCTGGCGGTATTGGCGATTGTGACGGTGGCCTCGGGTGCTGTAATTCGGCCGATGGTCGAGAGCTATAGCAAGCAGAAGCGCTTCATTACCGACGCGAGCCACGAGATTAAGACGCCGCTGGCTGTAATTGATGCCGCCAATGAGGTACAAGAGATCGAGAGCGGCGAGAGCGAGTGGACGCAGAGCATTCACGAGCAGGTCGCGCGGCTGACGGCGCTGACGGAGCGTCTGGTGTTCCTGGCGCGTATGGACGAGGGTTCGGCCGGCTTTACCATGACATCGATCGATCTTTCGGAGTCCGTGGACAAGGCTGCGGCGCCGTTTGAATCAGTGGCGGTTTCGCGCGGCAAGCGTCTGTCGACTTCGATTGCGAGCGGCGTGCGGGCTCATGCCGACACTGCAGCGGTAGCGCAGGTGGTTGAGTTGCTGCTGGACAACGCCACGCGCTACGCAAGCGAGGACAGCGTGATTGAGCTGAGCCTGCGCGCAGCCTCGCGCGGTCGGGGTAAGGGCGCCGCCGAGCTTGTCGTATCGAACGCCGTGGACGAGCTGCCCGAAGGCGACCTGGACCGATTGTTTGACCGCTTCTATCGTGCAGACGTATCGCGCAGCTCCAAGACGGGCGGCTCGGGCGTGGGCCTATCCGTGGTGCGAGCCATCGCCGAGGCCCATGGCGGGAGCGCTTCCGTCTGCGGCCACGGCAACCAGATCACCTTCACCGTCCGCCTCTAGAACCTGCCAAATAGGGACAGGTTTATTTTGGCAGGTTTTATCTGGGGAAACGTCGACGGAGGAGGCTGTGGGCTGAGGGTGCGTCCCAGCGTGACGCTGCGGAGTGGGACGCACTTTCCTCTTGGAGCGTCTGGCGGAAACCGTGTCCCAGTTTGAGGCTTCAGAACGGGACGCAATTTCCCCTAGGGGATATAAGATGCGACGGGCCGCGTCAAGATAATTACCGGACGGCCTAGGAGGCGGCTGGTTGGCTGGCTTAAACCTAGCGCGTGAAATGACGTTCCACGCTATTCAGCGCGCTTGATAGGATGACGAACCACAGTCTTAAGTTTCTCCGGTGCACATTTGCGTGGATCGGAGAGATAGATTTCGTGATGTAAACGGGAGTCTGAGAAGTCGGGGACATAGCCCTGCTCGGTCATGTATTCATGCATAGCGTTTACGGTCGCCGGTTCGTTGTCGTAGGGCCCGGTGTGCATGCATTGAACGCAGAGACCCTCGTCAACTTTAAGCAGCTCGACGGCGGAAAAGTCCAGTTTCTTTTTGGTCGTGGCTTCTGCGACTGCCCAGTCAAAGTCATCTTGGGTGACGAAATCGGGTAGGCGGATGCACGAGATAAAGTTGAAATCGTCCTTGCGTACATAGTCGATGTTGCCGCTCGGGGAGTCTTGCCACCAGAAACCCTCGAGCGGCGGTACCACAAAGTCGAAATAGCCCTCGATACTCCTCGAGCCTTTCTTCGACATCTTGACGGTATAGGCGATGCCGTAAAGCAGCGGCAGGGCGTTTTGATACTCGCCACCTTCGGTATTTGGGTCGCCCTTGCCGCGAACGGCAACGTAGCTCATAGGCGGGACAGTTACGATACTCGGCTTGCTTGCAGGTTTGTAGAGCTCCTTGCATTCCTTCTTAAAGTCGAACGCCATGTTGGCCGCCTTTCTGCGTATTGGCCTGCTTAGATAGCGGAATCATATCATAGAAACGAACATCTGTTCGAATGATTTGGCTGACAGATAGAGATACGTGCGTTGTGTTTGGCGGTCGGCCTGACCCCGTCGATGATTTCTCTGCCTCCCCGGCGCCTCATCTATAGCTGCCGTTTCCCCATATAAAACCTGCCAAAATAAACCTGTCCCTTTTTGGTAGGTAGAATAACCCATAAGACAAGTATGTTTCTGAGTTATTTCGTGTTGACCCATTTGAGCGCAATAGGGTATAACTCTACTCAACCACTAGGATTTTTTGAGAAAGGTGTTCTCCTATGAGCAAGAACCTCTCCCAGCAGGTCGTTCTCGACCGCCGCGGCTTCGTTGCCGCCACCTTCGCAACCGTCGCCGGCCTTGGTCTTGCCGGCTGCTCCGACACCAGCGCCGAGGCCGACAAGGGTTCCGCCGCCGGCTCCTCCAAGGGCTCCGAGGATACCGAGGTTTCCGCTACGCTCGATGCCAAGGCATTCGACAAGCTCGTCGACAACGGCCCCAAAGCCGACGACGATGCCATCGCCGCCAGCACCTGGGCCACGGCCGTCAAGGACGCCGGCGTCTTTAAGATCGGTGGCGTTCAGACCTCCACGCTCTTCTCCCTCCTCAACGAGAAAGACGGTCAGACCCGCGGCTTCGATGCCGGTATCGCACAGCTCCTGTCCAACTACATTCTGGGCGAGAACAAGGTCGAGATCACCCAGGTGACCTCGGACACGCGCGAGTCTGTCCTGCAGAACGGCCAGGTCGACGCCGTCTTTGCCACCTACACCATCACTGACGAGCGCAAGAAGCTCGTCTCCTTCGCCGGCCCCTACTACTACACGCAGCAGGCCATCCTGGTGCTCGCCGATAACGACGACATCAAGAGCGTCGACGACCTGGCCGACAAGAACGTCGCCGTCCAGTCCGGCTCCAACGGCCCCGCCATCCTGGAGGAGTTCGTTCCCAAGGCCAGCCAGCAGGAGTTCAAGACCGACGAGGAGGCCCGCCAGGCACTCCAGCAGGGTCGCGTTGACGCCTATGTCATCGACAACAACATGCAGCAAAGCGCCCTGGTCCGCGAGCCCGGTAAGTACAAGATCGCCGGCAAGCCCTTCGGCAGCAAGGAGCCCTACGGCATCGGCCTGCCGCTCGATTCCGACGGCGTCGCCTTCGTTAACGACTTCCTTAAGAAGATCGAGGACGATGGCACCTGGACCGAGCTGTGGCAGATCTGCATTGGTGACCGTACGGGCGACACCAATGTTCCCGAGCTGCCCGAGATCGGCGCCTAGGCAGCGAGCCTGGTAACAGCCGCAACGAAACCATACGGAAACGCATGATGCGCTTTATTGCGGTAAACTGTTTCCTCACTGAGTTGTCGGGGCTTCCGTACACACGGGAGCCCCTTTCCTTACCGGCAGGAGGTCCGCATGAGTCTCTCCGAGCTCTGGTCGCTCTATGGCCAGAACTATATCGACGCCCTGCTAGCAACCTGGGGCATGACACTTGAGTCGTTTGCCATCGCCATGGTGCTGGCCGTTGCCGTCACCGTGATGCGCGTGTCGCCGCTCAAGCCGCTGCGCGTCTTTGGCGACCTGTATGTCCAGGTCTTCCGTAACATCCCCGGCATTGCGCTGCTCATCATCGTCGTCTATGCGCTGCCGCCGCTCAAGGTCGTCCTGCCCTACCGCACCTGCGTTATCGTCGCCACGGTCCTTTTGGGCTCGGCCTTTGGCTCCGAGAACTTTATGAGCGGCATCAATACCGTCGGCGTCGGTCAGGTGGAAGCCGCACGTTCGCTCGGCATGAGCTTCAGCCGCATCCTCGCCAAGATCGTGATTCCGCAGGCACTGCGCTCGAGTGTGCTGCCCATGACTAACCTCTTTATCGCCGTCATGCTCACTACCGCCTTGGGCAGCCAGGTGCCGCTTAAGCCGCAAGAGCTCACCGGCGTGGTGAGCTATATCAACACGCGCTCGCTCGGCGGCGTCGCCGCGTTCTTTATCTCGGCGCTCGGCTACCTGGGCACAGCCTTCGTGGTGAGCCACATTGGCAACTATATCGATAAGAAGGTGAGGATCCTCCGATGAGCAAGCACTCCACCTCCGCGCTCACCATGCGCGATGCGCTCTACGAGGCTCCCGGCCCCAAGATGCGCGCCAAGATTCGCATCGGCACCGCCATCTCGCTTGTTGCTGTCGCCGCGCTCGCCGTCCTGGTACTGCAGCGCTTCTATGTGACCGGCCAGCTTTCGGTCCACTATTGGTATTTCTTTACGCACCTCACCACCTGGAAGTTCCTGCTTGCCGGCTTTGAGGGCACTGTTAAAGTCGCACTCACCGCTGGCGCCATCGCACTGGTGCTGGGCTTAGCCCTTATGCTCGGCCGCACCAGCGACATTAAGCCGCTCCAACTGGTTTGCCGCGTGCTCACCGATTTCTTCCGCGGCGTACCGAGCCTGCTGTTCATCTACTTCTTCTTTTTGGTGCTGCCCCAGTACAAGATCGCGCTGCCATCTTTTTGGATGCTCACGCTTCCCGTCGCGCTCGCCGCAGCTGGCGTACTCGCCGAGATCTTTCGCGCTGGCGTCAACGCCGTGCCGCGCGGCCAGGTCGAAGCCGCCCAGGCACTCGGCCTCTCCAAAGCTAAAATCACCTTTAAAATCGTGTTGCCGCAGGCTATTCGGTTTATCATTCCGTCGTTGATTTCGCAGCTTGTGGTCGTAGTCAAAGACACCACCGTCGCCTACGTGGTGAGCTACCCCGACCTCATGCAAAACGCCCGCGTGCTCATTACCAACTACGACGCCCTCGTGTCGGTCTACCTGGTTATCGCGGTCATCTACATCCTCATCAACGTCGCGATCAACAAGGCCGCTGTCTACGTTTCGCACAAGACCGGCGCGACCATCATCCGCTAACGCTTTACCATTTCGAGTCATAAGGAGCCGAGCACCATGGCACAGAGCACCTCTTCCACCGGCAATCAGCCGCTGATCGAGCTCAGACACGTCGATAAGCACTACGGAGATCTGCACGTCCTCAACGACATCAATCTCTCAGTCGACCGCGGCGAGGTCGTCGTTGTGATCGGTCCTTCGGGCTCGGGCAAGTCGACCATGTGCCGCACCATCAACCGCCTGGAAACCATCGACTCGGGCGAGATCCTCATCGAGGGCGAGCCCCTACCGCAGGAAGGCAAGGACCTTGCCCGCATGCGTGCCGAGCTGGGCATGGTGTTTCAGCAGTTCAACCTGTTCGCACATATGACCGTCCTGCAGAACGTCATGCTGGGACCGGTCGATGTGCTGGGCGTCTCCAAGGACGAAGCCCGTGAGCGCGCCATGGACCTGCTGGGCCGCGTGGGCGTGGCCGAGCAGGCCGATAAGGTGCCCGCACAGCTCTCGGGCGGCCAGCAGCAGCGCGTAGCCATCGCCCGCTCGCTTGCCATGCAACCCAAGGCCATGCTCTTTGACGAGCCCACGAGTGCCCTCGATCCCGAGATGATCAACGAGGTGCTCGAGGTCATGGTCCGTCTGGCCCAGCAGGGCATGACGATGATCGTCATCACGCACGAGATGAACTTTGCCCGCCGCGTAGCCGACCGCGTCGTGTTTATGGCCGACGGCCAGATCGTGGAAACCGGCACGCCCGACGAGTTCTTCGACCACCCCCAGACCAAGCGCGCCCAGGACTTCCTCAACTCCATCAAGGGCCACTAACCCAATTGCCACGCGGGCAAATTCATCAGTAACGTTTGCCCCGCGCCACCCATGCACCATGTCCACCCGGATTCGAAAGCAACACCTATGATCGGAACCCATACCTCCTCGTCCTATACCCCGCACGTCGACGTTGCCCCCGCCGACCGTCCACTCATCCTGGTGGCGCCGCGTTGGGAAGGGGCAAAGCCGTTTTTAAGCGAAACGCTCTCCCCCAACGAAGAAATCGCAAGTGTCTTTGTCGATGCCATCCTTGCCGCCGGCGGCCTGCCGCTGCAGATGTCCATCACCGAGGACATTGAGGTCATCCGTCATTACGTCGATATCGCCGACGGCATCGCCATTCCCGGTGGCCCGGATGTCAATCCCAAACGTTGGGGCGATGATCGACCCTACGACCCCACCCTCTGCTGCGAGATCCGTGATAGTTTTGAGTTCAAGCTGGTCGACGAGGTGCTCCGCGCCAAAAAGCCGCTCTTTACCACCTGCCGCGGCACGCAGCTGCTCAACGTCGCCACCGGCGGCACCCTGTGCATGGACGTGCCGAGCCTGGGCGCTCGCGAGGGCCGCACGCAGTGGCGCCATACCCACGTGCTCAACGACCCTGTGCATCCCGTCGAGGTCGTGCCGGGCTCGCTGCTGGAGCGCGCGGTTGGCGGGCACAGGCTGATCCAGACCAACTCGGCACATCACTGCTGCGTCGATCGTCTGGGTAAAAGCACGCGCTTGGTCGCCAAGGCAACCGACGGCGTTCCCGAGTGCATCGAAGTCGAAGGCCAGCCTTTCTGCC
>USEF01000063.1 GCA_900553475.1 uncultured Collinsella sp.
CTTTGGTAAGTTCTATATGAACGCGAGGTCTTTGACCCGGAGAGTCCGAGGTACTTGTTGGTAAGACCTTATTTAGGAGCGCGCAACCTTGCCGGACTTGAGGCAGGTGGAGCAAACGTTCATCTTGCGACGGTGACCATCGACGACGACGTACACGCGCTGGATGTTGGGGCGGAACTTACGGTTGGTGACGCGGTGAGAGTGGCTGATGGAGCGACCGGCAACGGGGTGCTTACCGCAAACTTCGCAAACTTTGGACATAACTGACCCTCCTTGGGCGACAAACGAACATGTCGCGTTAACAAACAAGCCTGAACTATAGCACAGAAGCAGTTCCCTGTGCGTAATCTACACAGAGATACTCCTCTTTTGGCGATAGTGCTCACGCCACGGCCCTGGACGTAGATCCGATTTGCGTGCAGCAGAGGGGATTATGCCAGCTCGTGCGTGCGTTTTCAAGCTCGTCCCACAAATATATATAGGTTTATGAAGCATTGGGCTCCGTTTACGGATTGCTCTGTATTTATGCTCGCAATTAAGCTCGAGGTTGGTTACACTATCCCTTGACCATTAAAGGGGTACGAGATACCCACATGGAATTACATAGCTGCCAAAGAGCAGCCCTTCCTTGTGGGTGTCTGGTCCGCTTTGAGCGGTCGGGCATCTATTTTTTTGACTGTGTCAGCAGTCAAGACATGTGAGGAAGGAGATCGATGGGCACGACTTCCCCCAAGGCGGTCATCATGGACGAGACCGCCGTCAATCGAGCGATGACCCGCATCGCGCACGAGATTCTCGAGCGCAACGAGGGCTGTGAAGACCTCGCTCTGGTCGGCATCGTCACGCGCGGCGACCTTCTGGCAAAGAAACTCGCCGAGGAGATCAAGGAGATCGAGGGCGTCGACGTTCCGCTCGGCAGCCTCGACATCAGCTTCTACCGCGATGACTACGCTACCAATTTCGCTCCCGCGATCCACGCCACCAACATTCCCTTTAGCGTCGACGGCAAACGCGTCGTGCTGGTGGACGACATCCTGTATACGGGCCGTACCATTCGCGCCGCTCTGGACGCCGTCATGGACCTGGGCCGTCCGAGCCGCATTGAGCTGGCAGTTCTCGTTGACCGCGGCCACCGCGAGCTCCCCATCTCGCCGGACTTTGTCGGCAAGAACGTTCCCTCGTCGCATGAGGAGAACGTGCACCTATATATGAAGGAAGTCGACGGCCACACCGCCGTCGAGATTAACGACGTCGCGCCGGGTTCCCACGTGGGCTCCGCGCCGCTGGGAGGTGAGTAGTACCGTGGCGTTCAACCATAAGCACCTGATCGACATTACCGAGTACTCCGAAGAGGACATCAAGCTCATCCTCGAGACCGCCAAGGCGTTCTCCGAGGTCAACGAGCGTGCTATCAAGAAGGTCCCCACGCTCAAGGGCAAGACCATCGTCAACATGTTCAACGAGCCCTCGACGCGCACCCGCAGCTCCTTCGAGCTCGCCGAGAAGCGTCTTTCGGCCGACAGCCTTAACTTTGGCGGCTCCTCGACCTCCACGGTCAAGGGCGAGAGCCTTGTCGACACCGTCGAGACCCTCAACGCCTATAAGATCGACTGTATCGTCGTGCGTGATAAGCACGCCGGCGCTCCCTACATCGTCACGCAGAACTCGCCCGCGAGCGTCATCTGCGCCGGTGACGGCAAGCACAACCATCCCACGCAGGCCCTGCTCGACCTGTACACCATCTGGGAGCACAAGGGTGACTTCCACGGTCTGAAGGTCGCTGTCGTCGGCGATATCGCGCACTCCCGCGTCTGCGGCTCGCTGATCCCCGCCCTTAAGATCATGGGCTGCGAGACCTACGCCGTCGCCCCCGGCACGCTGCTGCCGCCGGCGCCCGAGGTTCTGGGCTGCGACCACGTGACGAGCGACCTCGATTCCGTCCTGCCCGAGCTGGACGTCGTCTACATGCTGCGCGTGCAGCAGGAGCGCCTCGAGGGTGCCCCGTTCCCGACCATTCGTGAGTACCACAGGCTCTTCGGCCTGACCAAGGACCGCGAGAAGCTCATGAAGCCCGATGCGATCATCTGCCACCCGGGTCCCATCAACCGCGGCGTCGAGTTCGACTCCTATATGGCCGACCACCCGCAACGCTCCGTCATCCTGGAGCAGGTCTACGCCGGTATCTGCGTGCGTATGGCTATCCTGTATCTGCTGCTTGGAGGTGCCGATAATGGCCTTGCTTCTTAAGAATGCCCACGTCGTCGACCCGTCCGTCGAGCTTGACGGTGTCGTTGACGTCCTGATTGACGGCGACAAGATCGCCGAGGTCGGCGAGAATCTCGCCGTCGAGGGAGCCGAGGTCCGCGACCTTTCCGGCAAGTACCTCGTCCCCGGCCTGGTGGATATGCACGTTCACCTTCGCGAGCCCGGCTACGAGGTCAAAGAGGACATCGAGAGCGGTACCCGCGCAGCTGCCAAGGGCGGCTTTACCGGCGTGTGCGCCATGCCCAACACCGATCCCGTAACCGATAACGGCACTGTCGTGGAGTTCGTCAAGTCCCGCGCTGCCGAGGTCGGCCACTGCCGCGTCTATCCGTCGGGCGCCATGACTCGCGGTCTTAAGGGCGAGGCCATGTCCGAGATGGGCGATATGGTCGCCCACGGCGCCGTCGCCTTCACCGATGACGGTCGCGGCGTGCAGGGCGCGGGCATGCTCCGTCGCTGCATGGACTACGGCAAGATGTTCGGCAAGGTCTTCATGAGCCACTGCCAGGACGAGGACCTGGTCGGCCACGGCCAGATCAACGAGGGCAAGGTCTCGACCCGTCTGGCCCTCGAGGGTTGGCCGGCTGCCGGCGAGGAGCTCCAGATCGCCCGCGACATCGAGATCGCCAAGCTGACCGGTGCCAAGCTGCACATCCAGCACATCTCCACCGCCCATGGCCTGGAGATCGTGCGTGCCGGTAAGGCCGCTGGCGTTCAGGTTACCTGCGAGGCCACCCCGCACCACATGTTCCTGACCGAGAACGACCTGGACGAGACCTACAACACCTCGCTCAAGGTCAATCCGCCGCTGCGTACCGAGGAGGATGCCGAGGCCATCCGTCAGGGCGTCATCGACGGCACCGTCGACGCTATCGTCACCGATCACGCTCCCCACACCCCGTGGGAGAAGGCCCGCGAGTTCGAGCTTGCGCCCTTTGGCATGATCGGTCTCGAGACCTCGCTGTCGCTCGTGCTCACCGAGCTGGTCAACACGGGCAAGATGAGCATGGGCCGCATGGTCGAGCTCATGGCCATCAAACCGCGTGAGATCCTGGGTCTCGACCAGGTTCAGGTCAAGGCGGGATCCGTTGCCGACCTGACCGTGTTCGACCCCTCCGCAACCTGGACGGTTGGCGAGGACGGTTACGAGTCGCGCGCCGAGAACTCCGGTTTTGCCGGCCGCACGCTCACCGGTCGTGCCACCGATGTATTTGTCGGCGGTAAACAGACGCTTGCCGACGGCTGCATCTGCTAGCATAGCCTTATCGCTTTTGTGCGCGGCGCCCTTGCGGTGCCGCGCTTTCTATTCGTTTGGACCATGCAACCGCATGGGGGATTGGAGCGTTTATGCCCACACCTTCCACTGCACGCATGCACGACTTCGAGGTCGTCTCGAACCGGGAGATTGCCGACGGCGTCTTCTCGCTCGTCATCTCGGCCCCCAAGCTTGCAAGTGCGCTCAAGCCCGGTCAGTTTGTGAACATCGCCGTACCCGGTGATGCGTCCTCGCTGCTTCGCGTGCCCCTGAGCTACTACCGCGCCGACGCCGAGGCCGGCACCGTCGAGCTGTGGTACGCCGTCGTGGGCGACGATACCCGTCGTTTGTCCCAGATGGGCCCTGGCTCCTCCTCTAACCTGCTGGGCCCCGGTGGCCGTGGCTGGATGGTACCCGAGGGCACCAGGAAGGCCCTGCTCGTCGCCGGTGGCATCGGTGTTCCGCCTGTGCTGTGTCTTGCCGGTATGCTTGCCGAGCAGAGTGTTGATGTGGACGTGTGCCTGGGCTTTGGCACCGCTTCCAAGGCCGTGGGCATCGACGAGTTCCGCGCGCTGGGCGCCACGGTTAACGTGTGCACCGACGATGGCACGCTGGGCACGCACGGTTTTTGCACCGATCCTGCTGCCGAGCTGCTTAGCGAGGGCGGCTACGACTATGTCGCCAGCTGCGGTCCCGCCGTCATGATGAAGAAAGTCGCCGCCGCTGCCGCCGAGGCCGGTGCGTACTGCGAGGTGTCGCTCGAGCGCATGATGAGCTGTGGCTTTGGCGCCTGCAACACCTGCAATGTCGAGACGGTCGACGGTATGAAGGGTGCTTGCATGTGCGGCCCCGTGTTCGATGCTTCCAAGGTGGTGGTCTTCTAGTGGGTACCGTGAACATGGCCGTCGATTTCGGCGGCGTCAAGATGCAGAACCCCATCAACACCGCAGCCGGTACCTTTGGCTACGGTTGGCAGTTCCAGAACTTCTTCGATGTCTCCCAGCTGGGCGCCATCACCACCAAGGGTTGCGCTGCCGAGCCCTGGCCCGGCAACCCCGCGCCCCGTATGGCCGAGATTCCCGGCGGCATGATCAACTCCGTGGGCCTTCAGAACCCTGGCGTGGCTGCCTTTGCCCGTGAGTCCGGTCCGTGGCTGGAGCAGCTCTCCAAGGACGGTTGCCAGGTCATCTGCCAGGTTGCCGGCCACTCCGTTGACGAGTTTGTCCGCGCACTCGAGATGTATGTCGAGCTGTGCCCCTGGGCTGCCGGCTACGAGATCAACGTGAGCTGCCCTAATATCGCCGCCGGCGGTGCCGCCATGGGCTCCACGCCCGAGGGCGCCTCTTCCGTTATGGCTGCCTGCCGCAAGGTGACCGATAAGCCGCTGTTCGTGAAGATGGCTCCGGTCAACGTCGCCGAGATTGCCAAGGCCCTCGAGGCTGCCGGTGCCGACGGCCTTTCAGTCATCAACTCCATCCAGGGCATGGCCATCGACGTCCATACCCGCAAGTCCCGCGTGGCCAAGCCCAAGGGGGGCCTTTCGGGCCCGCTGTGCCACCACATCGCCGTGCGCATGGTCTGGGAGGTTGCCCAGGCCGTCGATATCCCCATCAACGGTGTCGGCGGTGTCATGACTGGCGAGGATGCGGCCGAGTTTATCCTGGCCGGCGCCACCTGCGTGTCGGTCGGTATGGCCAACTTCATCGATCCGTGCGCTTCGCTCAAGATCGCGCGCGAGCTCGAGGCCTGGGCCGAGTCCCAGGGCGTAAAGGACATCAACGAGCTGGTAGGTGCTTTCGAATGCTAGAGACCGATGCCCGCGACCGCGTGATCGTCGCCCTCGACTGCGATCGTGAGCGTGCGCTCGAGCTCGCCCACGAGCTTTCTGGTCATGCCGCCTGGCTCAAAGTTGGCATGACGCTCTATTACGCTGAGGGCCCCGAGATCGTCAAGACCTTTAAGGACCTGGGCTTTAAGGTCTTCCTTGACCTTAAGTTCCATGATATTCCGCACCAGGTTCGCGGTGCCGCCCGCTCGGCCTCGCTTGCCGGTGCCGACCTGCTTTCGGTCCACGGCTTGGGTTCGGGCGCCATGCTCGCTGCCTGCCGCGAGGGTGCCGAGGAGGCGCGCGAGGACCGCGCCAAGCTCGTCGCCATCACCGTGCTCACGAGCATGAATCAGGATGCCTTGAGCGAGATCGGCGTCGAGTCGCCCGTGGCCGAGGAGGCCGCCCGCCTGGCAAAGCTCGCTCAGGCCAACGGCATCGATGGCATCGTGTGCTCGCCGATGGAGGCTCACGACATGCGTGAGCTGCTGGGTCCTGATGCCCTGATCGTGACTCCGGGCGTGCGTCCGGTGGGTGCCGCCCTTGGTGACCAGTCCCGCGTGGCGACGCCTTCCCAGGCTATCGAGCGTGGCGCAAGCCACATTGTGGTGGGCCGTCCCATCACCGGTGCCGACGATCCGGTTGCCGCCTTTGACGCCATCGTCGCTGAGCTGGTCGAAAACGTCGCGTAAAAGATTCCCCTAAGTCACCACTTTTGGGTCTCATTAGCACAAAATAGCCCCTGTGCCTGCGTAAACTTTCCAATCCTTTGTGTGGAATCGCAGGTCAGGGGCTTAACTTTGGGCGCAGTATATTGCACTTTTTGCGGGTATCGTCTAACCTATGGAGCCGCGATTGGGCATTTTGTACGTTCTACGTGCTAAAATGCCAATTATTGAATCAGATATAACCCAACTATTTGGAGGTACGAATGGCACTCCCTCAGCTTACCGATGAGCAGCGCAAGCAGGCTCTTGAGAAGGCTGCTGCCGCACGTCACGCCCGCGCTGAGCTTCGCGAGCAGATCAAGAAGGGCGAGAAGTCCCTCGAGTCCGTGCTCAACTCCGATGACCCCATCGCTTCCCGCATGAAGGTTTCCACTCTCATCGAGTCTCTCCCTGGTTATGGCAAGGCCAAGGCCGCCAAGATCATGGAGGAGCTCGGTATCTCCGCTACCCGTCGCGTCCAGGGCCTCGGCGTCCGTCAGCGCGAGCAGCTCCTCGAGCAGCTGACCAAATAAGTGAGCGCTCAGGATTCCAAGCTCTTTGTGATTTCTGGACCGTCAGGCGCAGGCAAGGGTACGCTCGTCACTCGTGTGCGCGAGCGCCGCTCGAACCTGGGCCTGACGGTTTCGGCTACCACGCGAGCACCACGCAAAGGTGAGGTCGACGGCGTCAACTACTTTTTTCTGACGCGCGAGGAGTTCGACCGCCGCGTGGCAAACGGCGAGTTTGTTGAGTGGGCCGAGGTCCACGGTAACTGCTACGGGACGTTGGTGAGCGAGGTCACATCCAAGCTCGCCTCGGGCGCGTCTCTGATTTTGGAGATCGATGTCCAGGGCGCCCTGCAGGTGAAGGAGCGTTTCCCCGAGGCCGTGCTGATCTTTATCAAGCCGCCTTCGCTTGAGGTGCTCCGCGAGCGTCTAGTCGGTCGCGGTACCGAGACGCCCGAGACGATTGAGCTGCGTATGGCAAACGCCGCCGATGAGCTTGCCCTTGCCGACCGCTACGACGACGTCGTGGTTAATGACGATCTCGACCGCGCGACCGATGAGCTCGTTCGCGTTCTCGATATGCATGAAAGGATCTGAGGTCCGTGTCCGTTGTAAAGCCTTGCATTGACGATCTTCTGGAGAAGACCGATCACAACCGCTTCCTGCTCGCTTCGCTTGCCTCCAAGCGCGCCTGCGACATCAATAGCATGCTGCGTGGCCAGCACAACCGCGTGCTTGCCGTCCAGGATGTCGATGACATCACCATCGGGCTTTCCGGTGCCGATACCATCTCGATGGCTATGGATGAGATTGTCGACGGCGACATCTCTTACGACGAGGCCCGTTACGAGAAGGCGCTCGGCCACAAGGTTGCTGAAGCCTAAATGGCGGCTCGCGTCTGCCTGGTCCACTATCACGAGGTTGGACTGAAGGGTAAGAACCGCGCACATTTTGAGCATATCCTCATGGATAACATCAAGGCGGCCTTGGCCGCCTTTTCCGTGAATGCCGTGTCTCGAATTTCCGGTTATATCCTCGTGACCTTTAACGAGCATCAGGCCGACGAGGCGGCGCGTGTCATTCGCACCGTTCCCGGCGTTGCTCGTGTGTCTTTGGCGTATCACACCAATCGCGACCCTCAGGAGTACTGTGCTGCCGCCGTGAAGGCGCTGCGTGAGTTTGGTTCCTTCGATTCGTTTAAGGTGCACGCCAAGCGCTCCAATACCGACTATGAGCTCACCTCGATTGACATCAATCGTCAGGTGGGCGAGGTGTTGTGCGAGGCGTTTCCTGATAAAAAGGTTCAGATGCACGATCCTGACGCTATGGTGAACGTACTGGTGGTCCAGGGTAGCGTCTACGTGTATGCGCGCTCCGAGCGCGGCGTGGGCGGTCTGCCGGTGGGTTCTGCTGGCAAGGTCGTGACGCTGCTGTCGTCGGGTATCGATTCTCCGGTGGCGACCTGGATGCTCGCGCGTCGCGGCGCGGTGTGCGTGCCGGTACATTTCTCTGGTCGTCCGCAGACGCCCGATACGAGCGAGTATTTGGTGCAGGACATCATCCGTGCGCTGGAGCCGGGTGTCCAGATCGGCCGCCTGTACGTGGTGCCGTTTGGCGACTGCCAGCGTGAGATTTCGGTCACCTGTCCCAGCAACCTGCGCGTGATCATGTATCGCCGCATTATGTATTCGGTTGCCGAGCGCATTGCACACATCGAGGGCGCCAAGGCCATCGTGACGGGCGAATCGCTTGGACAGGTTGCCTCCCAAACGCTTGAGAATATCATGGCCGTTAACGAGGCCGTGAAGATCCCCGTGTTCCGTCCGCTCATCGGTTCGGACAAGCAGGAGATCATCGCGCGCGCCGAGGAGATTGGTACGTTCGATATCTCGACTGAGGCCGCTCCCGACTGCTGCACGCTGTTTATGCCGCGTCGTCCCGAGACGCACGCTAAACTCGATGCCGTGCATGAGGCCTGGGAGTTGTTCGATCACGAGGAGATGATCGAGCGCCTACTCAAGCAGACCGAGTACATCGACTTCGAAAGCAACACGTATAAGGCCCCTAAGACCTTAAAGCGCAAACATTCGGAGCTTGCTCCGCGTGAGATTTACCAAGATCACGAGTAAATTTGTGCATAGACCGAC
>USEF01000064.1 GCA_900553475.1 uncultured Collinsella sp.
GGGAGCCGATAACGACGAGAGCATCGCCATCGCGCACGCGCCCAACGAAGCCGGGCACATTGCCATCGACACGGCCAACGCCAACGCACTCGCCATCGTGCCCGCTCTTGGCTGCGTGCCGGGCGAGATCCGCGACTACCTTCATAAGCGCTGCGGCTACAAGCCCGTAGGCGCGCGAGCCTCCAAAGCCCCGTCGCTCGGCAACACGTGCACCAGTTGCGACGCGCTGCAAGGCAGCCGCTATCTGTTCGAGGAGCCCTCGTCCCCGTTTGCCCTCACTGCCATCAACAAGCTGCCGGCACTGGAGTTTATACGCGTCGAAGTTGCCGGCGTCTTTGGCGTCCCGGCCACGCGTACCGACTTTGACCAGGCGCTCTTTACCTGGGCGCGCGACCATCACGCCGAGTTCCACAAGCAGCTCGGTGAGGGGATTTATTTGTAGGGACGGAGAGGCCTTCACAGTCAGCTCCTCCGCATCACCTATCCCTCGTCGCCGGCGTCGTACACGATATCGAGGCCACAAACGGGGCATTTCTCCGGATACACCGGCATATGAACGCCTGTCTGTTTTCTCACTTCGTCGCTGAACCTGTCGCGCGCATCGATGAACCGAATGTCGAGACACGGTATTTGCGAGCCGCAGCAAGGGCAGGTGACGACAAACGACCCGCAATCAACCTCTACGCTCGGAAACATATTGTTGTCTATAAGGGCACACGGCAGTTTTCCGTACTTCCCCATCGCAATATCGCCTCGCCAGCTCATACACGCTCCCCTCTCGCTATACAAAACAGGAAGAGCATGCACCGGCGGGCATGCGCGAGATTGCATCGCCACGCGATCCGATCAAACAACACGATCGTCAAAGAATGCCAAAGCCAAATACGCTAATACGGCAGAAGCCCCGCCTTTTCACGCTTCTTTTCCGAGCGATCGAACTCAATGCGATGGGCCTCAAGAAACACCGTATTGGGTCGCCACTGACGCTCATTCGGCTGCCTTAGCGTCGCACCCGCAAAGGAAGCGTAGCCGGTCTTATCCAGCAGGTACGATCCGCACAGCCGATATTCGCCGCAAACAGGCTCAAACGAAATCAGATGAGCATCGAATAAAGCATGTAAGTCGCGCCGAAGCAGAATGCCGTTGCTGGCAACCTGCGATTTGGGTCCCGAGTAATTCTCGATATGTGCAGCCTCCAGAGCTTCGCTGACGCCGCAGTCCGACACCGCGCAACGGCCATCATAGGCGGCAACGGGCTGCTTGCGGAACCATTGCTGCCCCAATCGCTCGCGCCTTAACGCATAGCGGACCTTTTCGTCGTCGGTCGTACCCTGTCCGGCAAACTCAATATCGACGGGCATGTGCTTCAGATAGCTCATGTCGGGCGCAAAACGGGGGTCCGGTCCGCCTTTATGAACAGGACCGTGCAGAACAAACCATCCGTTTTCGGGCTCGAACCGTTCAACAAACGCAAGGCCGAGCACCTTGTAGCCCACCTCGGTTGCAAATATGACTCCGACTGGAACGCCACATTCCATGCAGTTGAGCATTTTACGGTTGTAATTCTGGTCTCGAGAACCAACGGCGCCTGGCGCTTGGACCGAATACTTAATGACCCACGTACCATCGTCCAAATAGAGCGGAGGTACATCGGTGTAGAAGCTCTTTTTAGAGTTATGGACCGAAAGCGCAAAGATCTTATTGGGATCTTGCTTCACCCGATCCTGGCCCGGCCAGAAGATCCCTGAATCCCGCGTTACGGGAAAGAAGTCCGAGCCAATTCTCAAACGATACTGATACTGAGGGCTATCTTCCTTGGTGTGGTGCGGAAGGCTGGTCCAAACGCCGCCGCGCTGTTCCTCACCCAGAAACCACTCCCATGCCTCAACGTATTCGGAAGGCACGAGACTGCAGGCGCGGTCATAGCTTGGTCCATCCATCAACGGAACAGCAAGGTCAATGTCGTTCATCGCCAGCACCTACAACCATACGAACGCGAGTCATGCCACTCAATAATATGGCCGAGAGTCAATTATTACGAGATCTCATTCCGCGATCGGCACATCGTTGATGCTCTCGGTTTGCCGCTGGCGCGTTTGTACCCCGCTGCCCCACTTCCCTGTATACTGATGTAGCACGTGTTTCATCCGGGCTTGTTGGGCCGGATTGTTCATGGGAGGTTCTTGTGGCTGTTTCGAATCCGCCTAAGGGAAGCGTTTCTTCTTCGTCCATCAAGCCGGTTACGCGCAAGGCCGTGCGTTGCCAGCGCGAGGTCGCTTGGCTTGTCACGCAGGCAGCGGGCAGGCTTGTGGCGACCACTCAGGACGTCAATGCGCCTACGCCGAGCTTTGTGCTGGCAGTGGCGCTGGATCGAGTACGCCAGCTGGAACTCGCCGCACAAGAAGACGGCAACCATCTTGGCTACCAGGACGCTATGGCGCCCGACCTGCAAACGTTCTGCCACATGGCCAAGTTGCCCGCCGCGCCCAATGCGCTTTCGGACGCAGGCTACATGTTTACGCTTTCGGGCGCGGACCTTATCCGCGACATCTATGCATACTGCAGCGAGCTCGCCGAGCGCCACGTCTTTGGCACGGCCGAAGTCAAACCGGGAAATGTCATCAAGCTGGTTCTTAGGCTGTTCTTGATGGACGGGTTCGGGGCCATGCCGGCGTAAGCCGAGTCTTTAGCATCACCGTCGACTGGGCAACAACCGCTTTACCTTAATGGACGCCAATCGAGGGTCGATTATTGGGTCGCCTCGTCCACTAACGCATCTATCCCACGCGCTCCGACAGTCGATACTTGCGGTTGCGGCTCGTCGCCGGCGCCGTGGGCTCAAGCTCGCCTTGAGCAATGAGCGCGTTGACGCGCGACCTAACCTGGGAAATTGTGAGCCCTGTGTGCTCTGCCAACTCGCGCGTCCCCAGCTCGCCGTAGTGTTTGAGTGCCGTCACAATTAAGCCCCCGCCATGATCGACCGGCTCGATCTTTGAACGGTAAAGTACGACCTTGAACCGATCGAATCCCGGGCGGAACAGGGGATCGGCCAGACCATACGCGCGCATGGCATCGATCATCATCGGGATGCCCGAGCCATTGTCCTCAACCGGCGAACCTGCGCCATCCGGCAGCGAAACAATCGACATGAGCTTCACAAGCGTCGCGTTACGGCATCGGGAGCCGCCGTCAAACAAGCTCTCGCGAGTCATTCCCCCGTAAAGGCCGCCAGGATTCGTCACCTCGACACGATCGTCAAAGACGTCGACGGCAATCGATTGTCCACAGAACCGATCCCCGTATTCTCGATGGATTACGGCGTTAGCGATTGCCTCGCGCAGAACCTCCTCGGGAATCTCAAGCGAGTCGACACGCGAGACGCCTTGGACGGTCGAGGTTCGCCGCAAATTCTCGGCGACGGCTGCGACGGCATCCGAGATCATCTCGCCCAACGTTCCCTCACAGATTGTGCGGTCCATGAACCTCAGCGACCCCGCCATGCCCTTCTGAGTTCCCGCATGGACAGCCACGTCAATGAAGAGCTTGGGATAGAACTGCTGAGGGTAGGTGCCCACAACTAGGAGTCCAGCCTTGGTGACATTGCCCTGGGAATCAAGGATATTTAGGCGCTCCAGCTTCGTTTGTTTGTCCGGCGCGCCGCGCATTGCCCGGGGCGTCAACGAGAAAGCCCGATCTATCGTACGGTCGACCAGCGTCTCGTCGAGATCGTCCGCGCCCGCGCCCGCCACCGCGTCGCGATCGCTCGGAGTCGCTCGACCGTATGACGCCAATGCGAGCACCTCGGTCGATGAAAGCGGCACATCTTTGTCATCGATGCGCTTGTAGCTGCCGCCCTGGGCGCCCCGCTCTATGACATAGCAGGGCTTGCTCGACGGATCGAGCTCCTCAATCGTAATGACGAGAACGATGACGCCCTGAAGCTCCACTCGCTCGATCGTGTATTTGGGCGGATTGGCCAGCTTTCCTCGACCGCCCGCATCACCCATGCCTGACACAAATTGGTTGAGCACTTTCTCGGTCTCGAAGTTCTCAACCGGGACAAAACCAGCGCGCTCACTCACTCCGAGCACGATGGTTCCGCCGGCAGTGTTCGCGAATGCGCTCACCGTTTCCCACACGTCGCGGGAAAGCGTCGTGGCGCTCTCCTTCACTTCGACGTTAAGATCATCCGAGCCCATACGCCTTAAAGACTCAAGCAGACCGGTCAGCTCGTTTTCGCTCATCTGCACGTCCTTTCGCTCGGTCCCGCGGAGAATGCCGCGGATAGATTTCCCTCGTCTCTCAGTTATCTCTCGTAATTATCTCTCATTTATCTCTCTATCTCTCGGCTTAGAGATAAGAGATAGATAGAGATGGAATGTCTACCATTTGCTTCATTTATACATATTTTTGCTGGTAGAACAATCGGTATTGAGACAATACCATGATTACCTGTCTCTTTGCTGCTCAGTTATCTCTCATATTTTTCTCTCATCTTCCTGTCATCTCTCATATTAGAGACGAATGAGAGACGAGAGATACGCGAGTGATGGACGAGCGAGGATTTTCGGACGGTCGGATATCGAGAGTGTCCAATTTTCCACGCTCGTGCGGCGGGCACGCGGGACCTATGCCCAATCCGCTGGCATCGTCTCCAGTTCGCCGCAGAGTCGCGGCCCCATATGGGTATACTCTCGAGGATTCGACTCGATTCGCCCCCGCTGGGGCGTCAAAGGAGACTGCATATGTCCACCACCTCAACCGACCCGCGCGCCGCAGCCGCCGCGCTGCTGGTGCCCGACGCCACCTGCCATGGCTTTACCGTCGAGCGCTGCGAGACCGTGCCCGAGCTCGACTCGGACGCTTACGTGCTGCGCCACACTGCCTCGGGCGCTCGCCTGCTGTACCTGGCGTGCGACGACGAAAACAAGGCCTTTGCCATTGGCTTTAAGACGCCTCCGGCCGATTCCACCGGCGTGTTCCATATTCTTGAGCACTCGGTGCTGTGCGGATCGGCCAAGTTTCCCGTCAAGGAGCCGTTTGTCGACCTGATCAAGAGTTCCATGCAGACGTTCCTCAACGCCATGACCTACCCCGACAAGACCATCTACCCCGTTGCCACCACCAACGAGCAGGATCTGTACAACCTGATGGACGTGTATCTGGACGCGGTGTTCAACCCGGCCATCTATACCAAACCCACCATTTTTGAGCAGGAGGGCTGGCACTACGAGCTGGACCTGCCGGAGGGCGTCGAGGGCGAGGGCGGTGACAGCTTCGCGAGCCTGCGCGAGGGCACGCTGCGCTATAACGGCGTGGTGTTCAACGAGATGAAGGGCGCGCTGTCCGACCCCATGAGTGTGCTGGACGATGCCGTCAACGCCGCGCTCTATCCCGACACCGCCTATGCGCACGAGAGCGGCG
This sequence comes from uncultured Collinsella sp., assembly GCA_900553475.1. Taxonomy (GTDB): domain Bacteria; phylum Actinomycetota; class Coriobacteriia; order Coriobacteriales; family Coriobacteriaceae; genus Collinsella. Next base: position 5,425 of record USEF01000064.1, read on the forward strand.
GCGACCCGCGCGCGATTCCCGCGCTCACCTACGAGCAGTTCCTGGACACGCACGCGCGCCACTACAATCCTTCCAACTCCTACATCACGCTCTACGGCGACCTGGACGTGGACCGTGCACTGGCCTTTTTGGACGAACGTTATCTGTCGCAGCCGAGTGCCGCGAGCCGCCGCATGGACGCTGCCGTTGCCGCCGGCGAGGACCCGTCCACGCTGGCGCCCAATCCGCTGGACGTGCAGGCGCCCGTGACCTGCGAGTACAAGCGCATCGAGATGGCCACCACGCCCGAGAACGCCCTGGTAGGCCTGGGCCTGGTGCTGGGCAGCGCGCTCGACCGCAAGCGCACGATCGCGGCGGATATCCTGTTCGAGGCACTGCTGGGTTCCAACGAGGCACCAGTTAAGAAGGCCATTCTGGCCGCCGGCCTGGGCGGCAACGTGGTGAGCTACACCGCGGCCGAGAGCCTGCAGCCCTACGAGCTCATCATGCTGCAAAACGCGCAGCCCGGCATAGCGCGCGAGCTGCGTCGCGTGTTCCAGGACGCCTGCCGCGACCTGTGCGAGCACGGCGTTCCGCGCGAGCGCCTGGAGGCTATCATCAGCAGCAACGAGTACGACCTGCGCCAGCGCGACTACGGCATCGCCGACGGCGTGGCCATTGCGTGCGACGCGCTGAGCACCTGGCTCTACGATGACGACGCCGCGACGCTGGCGCTCAAGTACGGCCCGGTGTACGAGGAACTGCGTGGCGAGCTGGACGGCAGCTATTTTGAGGATCTGCTGCGCGAGCTGGTGCTGGAAAACGACCACATGGCGTTGGTCGAGCTGGTGCCGGTGGATGCCGCCGAGGGTTCGGAGGGTGCCGAGGCCGCCGAGCTGGCAGCCAAACGCGATGCCATGACCGATGCCGAGCTGGCCGACGTGGTCGAGCGCACGGCCGCGCTGCGTGCCGCACAGGAGGCGGAAGACACGCCCGAGGCCAAGGCCACGCTGCCGCGCCTGCGCGTGTCCGACATTGGCGAGGCGCGCCCCGAGCCGCCGCTGGTCGTGGACACGACAGCGCCCATCCCCTGTCTGCGCCACGACATCCCCACCAACCGTTTGGCCTACGCCATGCAGTATTTCGACCTGAGCTGCGTCGCCTTTGAGGACCTGCCCTATGTGACGCTGCTCTGCCGCCTGCTCAAACAGCTGCCCACGAGCGAGCACTCGGCCGAGGAGCTCGACAACTTGCTCGCCGGCAAGCTCGGCTTTTTGAGCTTTACGACCGAAGTCATGACGCAGCCCGACGTGGACGGCGTGCGCCCCTACCTGCTGGTGAGCGCCGGCGCCCTGTCCGAGAAGATCGATGCGCTGGCGAGTCTGCCGCGCGAGGTATGGTCGAGCACGCTTTTGGCAAACGCCGACGCCGACCGCGTGCGCGACGTGCTCACGCAGATTCGCATTGGGCTTGAGCAAGGCTTTATCAACAACGGCCACTCGGCGGCGCTCGGTCGCGCGATGAGTTACAGCTCGCCTTCGGCCGTGGTGCGTGAGCAGCTCTCGGGCGTGGATTTCTATCTGTTCCTGCGCGATCTGCTCGAGCACTTTGACGAGCGCCTGGACGGCCTGCGCGCCAAGCTTACCGAGCTGGCAGGCCGCGTCTTTGTGGCCGACGGCTGCATGGCGAGCTTTACCGGCAGCGACGAGGACTTTGACGCGTACTGGGATGCCGCGGGTGACCTGGGGCTGGGTGCGGGCGATGGTGCCGATGCCGGCCGCAACGCGCTCGTGGTGCCGACGCCGTGCGACCGCCACGAGGCCTTTGTCATCCCCAGCGACATCTGTTTTGCGGCAAGCGCGTGCGACCCGCGTCGCTTGGGCATCGACGTGACGGGCGCCTGGGCGGTTGCCGCCAACGCGCTCTCCTACGACTATCTGTGGAACGAGATCCGCGTTAAGGGCGGCGCGTACGGCTGCGGATTCCGCGCGGCCGGCGAGCGTCAGGCGGCGTTCTACACCTACCGCGACCCGGCAATCGACCCCTCGATTGAGCGCGTGGCGCGCGCGGGCGAATGGCTCGGCAGCTTTGATCCCGACGAGGCCGCCTTTGAGGGCTTTATCGTGAGCTGCGTGAGCGGCATGGACGCGCCGGTGAAGCCGTACGCGCTCACCAAGCGCCGCAACACGACCTACCTGGCCGGGCTCGATCCGCATGCGCGCGAGGAGCGCCGCGCCCAGATGCTCGCCGCCACGCCCGGTGAGCTTCGCTCGCTCGGCGCCGACGTAACGCGCATCGCAGCCGAGTCACTCACCTGCGTCTTTGGCGGCCGCGACGTCATCGCCAAGAGCAACGCCGGCTTCAACGTCATCGACCTGCTGGGCTAAGGCACGGCAAGCAAAACTACCACGAAGGGCGCAGTTCACAGGCGCCCTTCGTGGTAGTTCGAACACTTGTTCTATACGCACACATGTTCTATAGTAGAGGTGCTTGCATCGAACTGAAATTGCAACTAGAATATAGTTGCAGAATGTGAGGCGGGATGACTCGATCCGATAAACTCATCGCCCAGCTGCTTAGCTGTCCTTCAACGTATAGATTTGCTGACTTTCTTAAAGTTATGGCTTCATATGGCTTTGAAATGGACAGCAAAGGCAAGACGTCCGGATCGCGCGTTCGCTTCTACAGGCAATCAGATGGCAGGATGTTCGTAATGCACGCGCCTCATCCATCTGACGAATTGACAGCGGGGACCATTCGAAACATCGTTCGCTTTCTGCAAGATGTCGGAGGTAGTCATGAGTAACGTTTTGGCATACAAGGGTTATTTCGCCCCGGTCGAGTTCGATGCCGAACAGCATGTGCTAACAGGTATGGTCGCCGGCATTAGGGACGCAATCGTATTTGAAGGCTCCACGGCTGAAGAAGTGGAGCAATGCTTCCACGACGCCGTCGACGATTACCTTGAGTTTTGCGCCGAGAAGGGCAAGGAACCCGAGCGGGCTTTTAAGGGCTCGTTCAACGTAAGAACGGGCTCTGAGCTCCACAAGCAAGCAGCGCTGGCAGCGGCAAAGAAGGGTGAGTCACTCAATAAGTTTGTGACTGAAGCGATCGCTGCGGCGCTGTGAAGCCAACGTCGA